>JAILLB010000085.1 GCA_024693345.1 Clostridiales bacterium | reverse complement strand
ATTCATCGATGACGGGTAATAAAACTTTTTCAATTCAGTACCATCCTTCCCATGTGTATTACGCTGCTCGCCCTTCCTATTGCAGGCGAGAGGTTGATGCTTGTGTCAAGGCCGAACATCTTCGTTATTCTGGGCACTTCGCAGGCGCTGAGCATGACACCTATTCCTATGAACGGAAGTTCCGTGAAAGTGAGCAGGCCCATGTAGAGAAGCGCGGTCTGGATAAACGCAGTAAAGCATAGAGCCACAACCTGCTTGCACCAGGAATAAAAGCCTTCGGTTATTCCTCTCGGGATGCTGAACAGGTGCAGTGAGCCCACTGCAATCTGGACCAGGAGTATTCCGCCTCTTTTAATGTTTGCCAGAAACACCTTTGCAATGCAGTAAATGACGAGTATGAGCATGATGAGGGCCAGTATGGACTTGGCCTTGAACTCCATTCCAACAAATCCGATGGCTTTCAGGGCTGCAGACGACATAGACAGGTCCGCATCGAGAAATTCTCTGGAAAGGTCTGCTATGAAGGTGGACTGAAGATCCGAGCATCCCCTGTAGAGAGCCACCGGTACTATACTGAACAGACTCGTCGCCAAAAGCCCTTCAAGGATAGGCAGTACGTTCTTTTTGATGCTTATTCTCCCCATGTCAAGATAACTTATGACGGAGGAGAAAATGGCCAGGGCGCACCCTGAAATGTACATCATCCACCCGAAAGAGGAAAAGAAGGACAGAGCCGACTTCACCCAGAGCAGCTCAAACAGCTCAGATCCCATGCCTGTCATGTCTGTAAAAAGCGTCTGACAGGCAGAAGTTATGCTCTCATAAAGCCAGGAGATGACCCCGTCTAAGAATGTTGTCCTTATGCCGTCAAGGGCGGACTCGATGGCCGCCTTGATGGAATCTATGAGGCTCTGCATATATCAGGCGAGAATCTGCCAGATGTAGAGCGGGCATGTAAGGGAGAATATGAGGGAAGCCAGAAGAATTGCAATCGGAGCAAATTCAAACTGCCCCTTTTTCCTGTAGTCCATATATGCAGTCGCTATCTTAGCAAAGAGCATGATGGCAAGGATTGCGTCGATTACTGGGAACACCACTCTGTTGACTACTTCTTTTACCTGCTCCATTGCTTCATTGACCGTCCCTTCCACTGCATCTGCCACGCTGTCGGCAAAGACAGGCAGCATGAGCGAGAAGACCAGTGAGAAGACGAGCAGAATTAAAAATGTTTTCTTGTATTTCATATATGTATTTTTTCCTTTCTCAGTTTCCGTAATACCAGTCTTTGTAGGCATCGCCCAGTATTACTATTTTGTTTGAAACAAGTGTTACGTAAAATTCTCCCGAGGGCGTCCAGACTAAATACCTGCAGAACACTCTGTAGTCCCCGTCGGGGTAGTTGAGAGGAGTATAGTGGATGCGGATATTGTTTTCCGAATTCGGGTTCTCCTTAGATTCAAAAATGTATTCTGAAGTCTTGTCCAGAACATCGTATTCGCCTGTATTGCCTCCGAATGAAAATTCGGGATAATACAACGAGACAAAGTCACTTGTCCCGTACATGGATTCAGGACATGATGAACCATTCCTGATTGTTGCTTCAGCATATATTCCGTATCCGGATTTCATTACATAATTGTTTTCTCTGTCAAGAGAATAATCGACGCCGTCGCCCGGACGGATTTGGAGAGAACTCTGTGAATAGTCCAGGGAATAAGTCTTCTTGACAAAACTGCCCGAAACATATTCCCAGATGTTCCACTCCGTACTCCAGACAGGTGAAACATTCATTTCAGGTACTGTAAGTGGGCCTGAAACAAAGCTTGTGTCTTCTGTAACTGAATCAGGTGCATCCTGGATGTTCAGCTTTGTTGTACACGAAGAGAGAGTTTTGTCACCTTTTGTAAATGTACATGTTCCGAACACCTGCTTTGATGAATATCCCGAAGGCACGTTCCACTTGAAGTATATGAGGTTGGATTCGTTTTTCGGTACGATTACACCTGTTTGGTTCCGGGAATATATGACGGTTTTGGATGAGCCTGTCATGGTCCAGACTTCAAAGTGTGCAGCTACGTTGTCTATAGGCTTTACATCGGTACCTGAAGAAAAAGTGAAGGACGTTATGACGTCGCAGCCGGAAATGAGGAGGGTTTTTACAGGGGCTGACGCGTCATAATTATCTTCTTCATCTTCTGAGAGCGTGTTGACTGTAAGGCTTGCAGTAATAACGTTGTTTAAAACGTCTGACTCATTTGCTGTGTGTTCAGTATCCAGTTCAGCTTTGACTGTGAGATTTCCCGACAGGGAAGATGTGTCAATTGTGAACGTGACAAGATAAGTTCTTGAGTCGTTGAAGTCAAAGGAGATGTTTTTGTATCTTGTCTCTCCAATGCTTATCCCTATGTTCACGTTGCTCACGGGAAACCTGAAATTCCTGCATTTTACTTTGAATGATCCGTTTACTGTCGTTCCCTGAATGCACTCATTAGGCTCGAGCAGAAGGTCTGAGATTACGAGGTCATAAGGCAGATAGTCCCAGAGCGCGTAAAGGGTGATATCCCTGTCCATCAGTACGGACTCGCCCGGATAGATTTCGGGTTCTGACGCATACCTGTCTTCCGACCACCCCATAAAAGATGCGTCGTCAGGCGGTATTGTCCAGATGTCGATTATGTCTGCATATGCGCCGATGGGGTAGGCTTCAGTCCTTTCTTCGCTTGTGAGCAGGATGCATATGTACGTGATTGTGTAGCTGTCAGACTTTTCCCAGACCGCATACAGAGTTGCCGCGCTGTTCTTTGTGTAATTTGAGCCTGACAGATAGGCAGGGGAAGTCGCGTTTCTGTTTTCGCTCCAGCCGAGAAACCTGTAGCCCTGTCTTACAGGCTGCTTTGTCGTAAGCTTTAATGTTTTTCCGTGGATCTTGTACTGGTATCCCGGTCCGTCCGTTCCTCCGTTTGAGTTGTATGAGATTTTGTAGTGGGGCTCACTCGGTTCTGTTTCAGTAATAACAACAGGACTGTTCGGAGCAGTGGTTGTTCCGGAAGGGGAATTAGTCTGTGTCGTTACTTTTGAAGTTGTCTGCGAGTGCGAGCCGTAGTCGGGATCAGTCAGCCAGACTGCGTAAAGGGTTTTTGAACCGTTTAAAGAATATGTGTCGCCTGGCAGATAATCCGTGGTTCCGTATTTACTGAGAGACCAGCCTGAAAACAAGTACCCGGCTCTTACAGGTTCCGACGACGGCAGGGTAATGTCCACTCCGTAATATTTTGTAACAGGAGAAGGAGCACCTGACCCTCCGTTTGAGTCAAAGGAGACAGTGAAGTTTTCGGGATAGTAAATGACGTAGTATTTAGTATTCATTGTAAAGGTGCCCGAAACTGCGGTTCTGTCCGGTTCATATCCTGTGAGTGAAGGCGATTTGACGCTATACGACGTGCCCTTTTTCCCCGAGACCGAGACTGACGGGAAAACCGTTGTCGTGTCATTGAAAATGTAGTGCACATTGACTGTGTATACTCTCGTATATACAACTGTATATGTGCCTGTCGCGTTTCTCTCATAATGCGAAGGCGGGTAGTCGACTGAGAGCATACTGAATGTTACAACCGAATCGTTCTCGTCGAGCAGAGCATATCCCTCTATTTCAGGCGACGGAACGGCAAGATCGGGTGACGTTGCATTCAGTACACCTTCGACTCTGTCTGCAATTTCGGTTCCGTAGTCGTTAACGTACATGATTGTGTACGTGACGTTATACGTATACGAGCAGAGAGAGAAGACGGATACGAGGATGAGCAGAGTGAATAAAACAAGTGAAATTATTCTTTTCATATGTCTAGTCTCCTATCGGGATGATTCTGATGTCTTTGATGACATCGGTTTCGTTTGTTTCGTAGTGATAAAAACTTGATTCCGTTTCTTCAGTTGTATTTGTTGTGACAACGGATTCGGAATCCTGAATGGTTGCTGTCTCCTTTTCCTTTTGCGGCTGAAGCAGTACTGTAACTAGTATTGCAGTAGCCAGGAGAAGAGTGACAATGACGGTTGATGTGACGAGTTTCTTTTTTGTGTCCATGTTGATTTTTGTTCCTCCTTGTGATTTAAAAATTGGCATAAAAAAATACCCCCTCATATATACGCATCGGGAGAGGCAAAAAGTTGACTGATTTTGAAAAATTCTTGAAAAAATTTGAAAAAACACAAAAAAAGACCGCACAGAGGTGAATTCAGTGCAGTACAAGATTCATTCAAATTGACAGGTGGAAACGTCAATTCAGAGGGTGGCGAAATGTTAAATCGAAGATTTGTGAGGAAATAAATCCTATATTTGTGAGGAAATAAATCCGATATTTGTGAATTTTTCGGTGCAGAATCGAGTAAAAAATGGGATTTGAATCGAGTAAATATTGCGATTTGAGTCGAGTAAATGTTGACAATGCGCATGAAAAAAGCGGGGCTGCAACAATGTGGACACCAAAACGGTATACCCCTTGACAAAACGAAGAAAAAGGGGTATACTGGGTATGAAAAGAAACGGGTGGGTATAGAGATGAATAATTCAGAAATAATAGCAAAAATAGAGGATTTGAAACGAGAGATTTCACTTTTGCCTTCAGGTTGTATTTCCAAGAAAAAAAAGGATGGAAGAGAGTATTACTACCATCGCACGTCACACCAAGGAAAGAGAACAGAGAAATATGTTCCGTTTGAAAAGTTAAATGAACTGCGCAAACAAATCCAAAAGCGCAAAGAGCTTGAAGCCGAGTTAAAAGAAATAAATAATAGCAACCCTGTAATGCAAAAAACAAAGAAGAGCACCAACTTGAAATTCAAGACATTTGTCAGAACAGGCGAACAGCTTGTAAAGATGGCTTCTCTTGCAGAGAAGTACAGACGCAGAGACTGTTACAATGTTTTAAGAGATTATGTTTTCGGAGAACCGCAGGACAAGGTCTTTATCCTATATGGTCTGAGACTCACGGGCAAAACAACATTGATGCGGCAGGTTATATTGAATATGACCGCCTATCAATTGAGCAAAACAGCATTTATGCAAATTGATCAGGGCAACACATTGTCCCAGGTTTATTCAGATTTGAAGACTCTTGAAAATAACGGGTATCAATATGTTTTCATCGATGAAGTGACAATGCTTGAGGACTTCATTGAGGGGGCTGCAGTTTTTTCGGATATCTTCGCGGCAAGCGGCATGAAAATCGTATTGTCGGGAACGGATTCTCTGGGATTTGTATTTGCTGCCAAAAATCAGTTGTATGATCGCTGTATCATGCTTCACACAACTTTCATCCCGTATCGTGAATTCGAAAGAGTTCTTGGCATAACCGGAATCGATGAATACATCCGGTACGGCGGAACAATGAGTCTAGGCGGCATCAATTACAATGAAAAATCTCCTTTTTCATCCAAAGATAAGGCGAATGATTACATCGACAGCGCCATTGCAAGCAATATTCAGCGTTCATTGAAATATTATCAGGACGGCGGTCATTTCCGATTGCTGTATGATTTATACGCCAAAGGCGAATTGACTAATGCAATCAATCGAGTGGTAGAGGATTTGAATCACCGATTTACAAAAGAAGTAATCACACAGGCGTTCAGGTCATCAGATTTGTCTGTCACATCCCGAAACTTGATGAGAGACCGGGAAAACCCCATAAACCTTGAAGAGAATATAGACCGCAGATTTGTTGAAAGCGCCTTGAAAACCATGCTGGATATTCTGGAAAAGGATGAACAGACGGTTGCAATCGATGATGCCCGTGCAAATCAGATAAAAGAGTATTTGTCTATTCTTGACCTTGTAACAGATATCGATCTGATTCATCTTCCGCGTGAAAAAGAGATAGGACAAAAAACGGTACTGAGTCAGCCCGGAATGAGATACGCATTGGCAGAAGCTCTTGTCAAATCTTTGCTCATGGATCAAAAGTTTGGTGACATGGATATTTTCGATAGAAACAGAGTTTTGGAAAGAGTCCTTGATACAGTAAAAGGCTTCATTATGGAGGAGATCGTATTGCTTGAAACGAAAATGGCTCAACCACAAATGAAGGTCTTTCAGGTTCAATTTGCAATCGGTGAAATAGACATGGTTGTTCAGAATGAGTCAGATCCTTCCTGCAAGATTTGTGAAATAAAGCACAGCATGGAAATTGTCCCGGATCAATATCGCCATATGGTCGACGAAAGAAACTGCGAATTAATAGAACGGGCTTTTGGTAAGATTACGGACAAATGCGTCATATACAGAGGACCAAATTCACAGATAGAAGGCATAAAGTATCTGAATGTTGAAGAGTATCTTAAAAATGCTTAAAAAGTGTTCAATGTTGTTTCAATGTTCGTCCGTAAAATTGCGTCAGATGGGAGGTGCGTAAATTGAAAATATTACTTGCTGAAGATGAAAAAAGAATGAACCGCGCACTGCAGGAAATCCTGCGCCAGGAGGGATACGAGGTGACCTCAGTTGAAAACGGAGAAGATGCTCTGTATGAACTGGAGGGAGACATATACGATCTCTGTGTCCTTGACGTGATGATGCCGAAAATGAACGGGTATGCAGTCGCAAAAGAGGCGAGAGCTTCAGGTATTCGCACACCTATTCTCATGCTGACAGCCAAAGGGGAACTCGACGACAAGGTCGAAGGTCTTGACAGCGGGGCAGACGATTATCTCACCAAGCCTTTTATGACAAAGGAACTGTTGGCAAGACTCCGCGCACTGCTGAGGCGCAAAATACCGACTAGCGACGGAAGCCTGAAATATGAGGACCTGACACTTGATGTCAAAAATGCAGTGCTTAAATGTTCTAACGGCCTGAGTGTACGCCTCGGAGAAAAAGAACTGAGGATTATAGAGTACCTCATAGCAAATCAGGGACACGTGCTGTCAAGAGAACAGATCGCACTGAAGATCTGGGGCTATGAGAGCGAATCTGAATACAACAATGTTGAAGTGTATATGTCGTTTGCAAGAAGAAAACTCGCGTATGTGGAATCCAGATGTGAAATAAAGGCATTGCGAGGTATCGGATACGAATTGAGGTGCAGGGATGTTTAATAAAACAATAAGGAAAATAGTGTTCACGGTTGTATTCTCGCTGCTTGCTCTTATGCTCGTGACACTGACTACAATATATGTTTCAAACCGCATCACGCTGGACAATGACGGCAGAAGAATGCTTCAGACCTTTGCCGAAAGATATTCTCTGGAAGGTGAGCAGGGGCCTCAGACAGGCGAGATGAGACCTGAAGACAAACCGGATTTCAAACCCGATGAGACTGGAGAAGGGCGTGAACCGCGCGATGACGGCCGCATGAAAAATGAAGAGGAATTTCAGCTTTCAACTTTCTATTCCGTCGCTTTTTCTAAAGAGGGGGAAGTGATTGCGGTCGACAGCGGAAACAGCAATCTTCAAAGTGAAGACTCTCTCGTTGCTGCAGCAGAATCCATACTCAAAAAAGGTTCCAAGAGCGGCAAAACAGGCAACGTTATATATCTTGTTGAAGAGCGCGAAAACTACACACTGGTGGCCATGCTAGACCAGACAATAAATGACAGAAACCAGACACTGCTGTTTAGGCAGATGTTAATCATAGGATCTATTGCCCTTATTGTTCTAGTCGTATTATCTGTGTTCATAGCAAGACGCATTGTACATCCGCTCGAAGAAAACGACAAACGTCAGAAGAGATTTGTTTCCGACGCGGGGCATGAACTCAAAACCCCTATAGCGGTGATCTCAGCCAACAGCGAACTTTTGAAACGTGAACTCGGAGATAACGAGTGGCTGTCGAATATAGACTACGAAAATGAGAAGATGTCGAATCTTGTAAAACAGCTGCTGACCCTTTCCAGAGCAGAAAGCGGAGAAGTGCCGAAAGAAGAGACGGACTTTTCCAGACTTGTGGAAGGTGAAGTGCTCCCGTTTGAAAGTCTGGCATATGAAAAAGGAAAGAAAATAGAATCAGATATAGAACAGGGGATTGTACTGGACGGAAATCCTGGTCAGCTCCGCCAGCTCGTTTCAATTCTTCTGGATAACGCTCTATCACACGGCACGGGGGACAAGATACAGCTGTCGCTCAGAAAAGAGCACCATTCAGCCGTTCTGTCAGTTTCAAACGAATCTGATGAAATCTCTGAAGAGCAGCTGAAACACCTGTTTGAACGATTCTACCGCACGGACGAATCCAGAAGCGATTCCGAATCTCACTACGGACTCGGGCTCTCCATCGCAAAGGCGGTCACGGAGGCACACGGCGGTGAAATCCGTGCCGAATACAAAGACAGAACCGTTACTTTCAAGGCAATTCTGCCGACCGGAAAAAAATCTCAAAAAAATTAAAAAATTTTCAATCTTTCTTCAATCCTCATCCGTTATGATGCAATCAGACAAAACGGATGAGGGTTTATCTTTGTTCGGGAAAAGGAGACATCACAATGAAAAAATTAATTGCAATCATACTCACACTGATCTTTGTATTCGTACTTGCCTCATGCGGCGGTACAACTTCAACAGAGAGCGGATCGGAAACTACAATTGAAACCGATGCAGTGAAAACAACAGACAGAAGCACTGCTTCAGAAGAAACAACAATTGAAACCGATGCAGAAACAACAGCAGGTACTGTGACTTCAGAAGAAACGACAACTGAAACCGAAGCAACAGCAGTAACTGATGAAAGCATTACTGCAAAAGAAACCATCGGGACATTTGAAATATCTTCATCTGACGGGACATTCAGTACTTCAGGCAACGTCGTCACAATCTCTTCAGCTGGGACATATGTTCTCACAGGACTTCTCGAAGGACAGATCCTCGTTGATGCGGGAGAAGACGATGAAGTCGTTATTGAGCTTTCCGGAGTGACAATAACCTGCGGAAGCGATTCACCGGTCAAGATCGTCTCAGCGGGCAATGTGGACATTTCAGCAAAGAAAGGCACGGAAAACGTAATCAACGATACCCGCAGTGCCAAAGTCAAAGACGATGATACTCAGGGCGAAGGCGCAATTTACGCAACATGCGATCTGAAAATAAAGGGAACCGGTACTCTTGTTGTAAACGCATCATACAACAACGGAATCCACACAAAAGACGATTTGAAAATCCAGAATGTTTCCCTGAAAGTGACTGCGTACAACAATGCCCTTAAAGGAAACGATTCGATTACATTTACAAGCGGAACGATTGTTGCAATCTCAACAAACGGAGACGGAGTCAAAACTGAAAATACGGACGTAAGCAAAAACGGCGTCACAAGAGGCGACATCACAGTTGCCGGAGCAACAGTCACCGTTTATGCAGCAGGCGACGGCTTCCAGGCAGCTCACAATTTCGTGATGACAGAAGGGGAAGACGGAACTCTTCCGACAGTGACCGTGTATACGGGATCTTACAGCGGATATACGGCATCAAGTGCTGCGACTACTTCCTACAAAGGCGTCAAAGTCCAGAATGAACTGAACATTGAAGACGGAACAATCACACTTCATACATATGACGACGGACTTCACGCAGACTACGGAACTTCTCTCGATGACGGAACCAAGGGCAAGGGAACTATCAACATCTTGGGCGGAACAGTCACCATGAGTGTTTATGCACCTGAAAACAAGACCGCAGGCGGACGTATGGGGCCGGGCGGCTGGGGAGGCCAGCAGACAGTATCCGGAGCTGACGGAATCCACGCAGACAACGTTCTCAATATCTCAGGCGGCACAATCAATATAGACAGTGCATACGAAGGTCTTGAAGCAAACGTCATCAACATTTCCGGAGGAAAGACATATGTCGCGGCTAACGACGACGGCGTCAATTCGTGCAAAGGCAATTCAACACCAGCAGTTAATGTGACCGGAGGATACCTCGACGTTACGGTTTCTCCGAGCGGAGATACAGACGGAATAGACAGCAACGGAACATACAAGCAGACAGGCGGAGTTGTAATAACAAGAGGATCGAGCAACCAGAACATGGCGGCAATCGACGCAGACAGCTCTGTGACAATCTCAGGCGGCACCCTTATTATCCTCGGCTACGGAAGAGTGAGCACATCGGGAAGCGTAAAGACATATTCGCTCTCGCTCCACTCAAAGGGAAGCCACACAGTGAAAATAGACGGCACGACATATACATTCACAAACGCATATGCATACGGCATCACAACATGCTACAGCAGCGTTTCAGTATCATCGTAATCACGGAAAAGAGGTACTTTTCATGAAAATACTTTTTGCGGCACCTGACAGAGATCTGCTTGAGTGCTACAGAAAACTCCTCGAAGAAGATCTCGGAGAGACTGTCACATCTTTTGACGGTACTCAGGTAATATCTCTTCTGTCGACCGATGACTTTGACGTACTGATTTTGGATAAAAAGCTGCCTCGCGTCGATTACAGAAAGATAATCGAGAGGGCAGACAACAGAATGATCCCTGTCATTGTACTCACAGATGAGCCGGAACGGGCAAGTCTGCTGACGGATGAAAAACTGAAATTCGAGCATCTGTCCTACCCGTTCACTTTTGACAGGGTAAAAGATGCAATCTGTAAAACGCTTGCCGAAGCAGGGCAGAGAAAGGAAAAGGCGTAAAAATGAACAGAGCGGAAAAGAAATTCAGGCTGTATGCCATACTTGTCATATTTGTTCTTCTGACAGTCCTTATGGCAGTCATTAACGGTGTGAACTTCACAATGGCATCTTCTGACGCCGACATGCTGACGCAGATGATAGCGGACAGGCAGGGTGCGTTCGGACCGATAGACAACAATCCGGGCGGAATGCAGTTCCAGCCGGATCAGGATAATAACAAAGATTTCGGAATGGGTCCGATGGGGCCTGATTCACCCGAAATGAATGAATCTTTAAGATATTTCACAGTCGCTTTTTCCGAAAACGGAGAGAGTGAAGAAATAGTCGCATTCCACATCTCAGCTGTTTCGGAAGACGAAGCAAAAGAGTGGGCAAAGGAACTGGTCGGCCAGACGAGCGGATGGACGAAATGGACCTATCGCTACAGAGTCTACAGGAATCAGGGAACAACATATGTGACCGTGATTGACCAGGGACGCGAACTGCTCCCGTCATTCAGAATACTGATCATTTCGGTAATAGGCGAAGTACTGGTGCTTGTGATCGGATGGTTTGTACTGCTTCTGATCGGCAGAAAGATATATGCTCCTCTTGAAGAAGCTGACAGAAAACAGAAAAACTTCATTGCAAACGCAAACAAGGAATTCAGGGTTCCTCTGACGGTGATAGACGGAAACACAGAACTCACGGAACGCAGATACGGGCCGGACGATCAGACGAGATCGACTCACAGACAGGTTGCAAAGATGAATGAACTTGTAGACAAACTCGGCTCGGTCGGAATTTTTGACGAAGAGAACATGAACAGATCGGATATTTCTCTTTCGGAATACATCAAAGATGCACTCAGGCGCCGCTCTGAAGAATTTTCGGAAAAAGGCATTGCACTGACTGAAGACGTATCTGAAGACGTAAAGATTTCAGCTGACCCTGAAGCAATGTCAAGGCTTATAGACGAGCTGATTGTAAACGCACTGAAGTTTGCAAAAACAAAAGCTGAATTCAGACTGAAAAAAGAAAATGAAACAGTTCTTATACTTGCAAGCAACGACGCAGACCTGCCTGACGGTCCGTATGAGCAGGCATTTGACAGATTCACAACACTGTCCAACGCCAAAGAAGGCGATGCAGGCCTGGGACTGTCATACGTAAAGCAGACAGTGAAAGCACACAACGGACGTGCGACAGCATCAGTCAACTCGGGAATCTTTACATTGCGCATCACATTGTAAGATCGGAGGCGGTCTTATGGCTATAACGGTAATGAAGAGGTATGAGCTGAAATATCTGCTCAGTGCTGAACAGACGGATTTTCTCAGAGAAAGGCTCAAAGGACATATGGAGGTCGATCAGTACGGAAAGACTTCAATTGCCTCTCTGTACTACGACACTCCGACGTATCAGCTGATCCGCACAAGCGTGGAAAAGCCGGAATTCAAAGAAAAAATACGCCTGCGCTCCTACGGGATAGCGACGGATGAAACACCGGTTTATCTCGAACTGAAGAGAAAGGCGTACGGAATTGTATATAAGCGGAGAGTTGAGACGACAATTCCACTCGTTCACAAATTCTTCTCGGGCGAAGGAGACATCTGTGCTCCCGGTCAGATCAACAGGGAAATAACGGTTTTCAGAGACTACTACAAGACACTGGTGCCTTCCTGCATGATAATTTATGACCGCACGGCATATTATGAGCCGAACGGAGATCTCAGACTCACCATAGACGAAAATCCGAGATACAGACTGGACGAGCTGTCGCTCAAAAAATCCATGGAAGGCATCTCGCTTCTCGAAAAAGGATGGACAATCCTTGAAGTCAAGGTGCAGGATGCTGTGCCGATGTGGCTGGCAAGCATCCTTTCCGAAGGGCAGATTCACAAAGGCAGTTTTTCCAAATACGGAGAAGCATACCGCCAGCAGCTTCTCAAGGCACAAAACTTTTGATTAAGGAGAACACAACATGTTTGATTCAATATATTCTTCAACGGTAACCCCGTCAGAGTTTTTCATAATGACGGCAGTCGCTCTTGCAACAGGCTTTCTGTACGCCTGGATCATGAGCTTCAGAATTCGTTCCACAAAACGTTTCTTTATAGTAACGGCGCTTATACCATTTGTTGTTGCAGCTGTCATTACATTTGTAAACGGCAACATAGGAGCCGGAGTTGCAATAGGAGGCGCATTCAGTCTGATCAGATTCCGTTCTGCACAGGGAAGTGCCGATGAAATCGCGGCAATCCTCGTGGCAATGGGTTCGGGCATCGCGTTCGGTATGGGCTACATCGGATACGGCATCGTAATCCTTATGGCACTAGCCGTACTCTTCCTGATTTTAAGCTTTGTGCCGCTATTCGAACACAAAAAAATGGCAGAAGATCAGCTGCTCAGAATCACTATTCCGGAGTCACTTGAATACAACGGAACGTTTGATGAGATTTTTGCCCACTACCTCAAAAAGATAGAAAACGCAGGTGTCAAGACGACCGGCATGGGCAGTATGTTCAGACTTTCATACAAGGTACAGCTCAAAAACCCGGCAGATGAAAAAGCATTCATCGATGAGCTCCGCACCAAGAACGGAAATCTCGAAGTAGCACTTCTGCCTTATACGGAAACACAGAACCAGCTTTGATAAACAAAAAATATCCATGGCGGGGCCTCCGGGCTCCGCTGTTTCCTTTTGACAATTCAATAAGGGTGTAATATAATTTGAAATATAGTCGGGGCATCCGTAGCCGTCGCAGTATTCATTCTGTACATAATAATGCTCGTTAAACTGAGGGTCATTGTAAAGAACAAAAATCCAATCGAAAATGCACAAATCTGATATTCGGGAGGAATAGATATGCGCAAGAATAATAGAGTATTTGTTAAGACGTTTTCCGTCATACTGGCAATCTGCATTGTGGCAGTTTTGTCTGCATGCGGAAAGACTGATAATAAGACAACATCTGCAGATCTGACAGAACAGACAGAACAGACAGAACAGACTGAACTTACAGAATCCAAAACCACTCAGGAAACGACCGAAGAGGTCACGACAGACCTGGACTGGGACGAACAGATCTGGGAATCCACTACAGAAGTAAAAGTAAAGATACGCGTCATTCCGGGTATAACATACAAAATTGAAGATGTGGAATATGACCGCTGCGTCATAAAGCTCAAGGATGGGCAGAGCATATCTGTGGAAGTACAGGGTCTGGATTACCCAAATCAGTTTGAAAACATGATCTATTATTTCACATGGCTGAATACTGAAAAAGTAATGGTCGGAAAGAAATCCAGTGTAATGGTAGTGGTACACGACTCAGGTAAAACGGAAGTTGTGTCCAAATTGAATGACGAATTCTGTCTGACGACAATAGGACCTGATGTTGAGACTATAGCCAGGGTATTTGGCAACTGTTTCATAACCAGTGACGGAGAAGATTACGTTCCGCTGGATTTGAATGAAGAATTCGAAATAAGGAAATCATAAAACGTCATAAATAATGCCAATATACCGGCATATATTCACCTCTGACAAAGAGCTCGGTGCAATATATGTCGGTATTTTTTTGCCATTGTGCCGTGTTTTGCCATCTGTTTTTATGCAATTTGTTCAAACTTTGAACGAGATAGTGACAAAGTATAATTTATATGCTATTATTTTTCTCGTATTTAGGATGAACGACGCCTAATCCTCGATAATTCAATTACGGAGATACAGGCGCCCCTTTTATATGTACAATTAATTGGAAATGTGGTATACTATGTGTATGAAGAATAATCTAATACATTACCGCACATCTGTGTGCAACATAAACTATCATATGGTATGGTCAGTAAAGTACAGAAAAAAGATTTTGACTGCCGAAATAGAAGAATTTCT
>JAILLB010000067.1 GCA_024693345.1 Clostridiales bacterium | reverse complement strand
AGCGGGTAAATGTACTCCATGGCTTAGAAGAGTCCTCCGGGGAGTCCCATTGAGCCCATAGAGCCTGTGATCTTCTGCATTTCTCTCTCGTTTGTCTCTTCGACGGTCTTGATGGCCTCGTTGACAGCTGCGATGATAATGTCTGTCATCATCTCAATATCTTCAGGGTCAACTATGTCGGGATTGATGTCGAGTGACACTATTTCCTTCTTGCCGTTTATCTTAACTTTCACCATGCCGCCGCCTGCAGCCACTTCATACTCTGCTTCTTCGAGTTCGGCCTGTTTGTTTGCCATGTCCTCCTGCATTTTCTGAACCTGCCTGAGCATGTCACTTCTTGATGGTCCCTGTGGTATTCTGGCTTTCATTGTTAAATGTCCTTTCCTAGACGTTCAAGTAAATTGTCAAACGGAGTCTTTTCGGTCTCGTCTTCAACGTATCTGACGATTACCGTCTTGTCCGAATATGCCGTGTTGCATAAATGGTTGATTGCCAGAACGACTATAGGCAATCTCCTTATGTCTCTTACATAGGATGCGGCAAATTCGTTATCGCAGTTGATGTAGAAATTCCCGTCGGATCCCGTGTAACCCTGTGCACCTCTTATGAAGGTTGCGAGCATTGTGTCCTGTCTTTGGACTCTTTTTATGATCTCGGGCCATGATCTGCAGCTTGTGAGCTGGAGTTTTCCCTCGAATTTCTTTTCTTCCGGAAATCTCTCAAACGGAACAAACAGGTCCGAAACGCTCTTTGATTCTTCGGCTTTTTCAGCAGGTGCACTAACTGCATTCCTAAAATTTCCGGATGCCACCTTTTCTTCAAGGTCTGCTATTCTGCTGAGCATTGCAGTCGGGTCAGAATCCAGTGTCGGATCGCAGACTTTGACGACTGCCATCTCGGCATATAGCTTGGAGTTAGGCGGAAGTCTGTTCATGTCTCCTTCAGCCTGAGTGAACACTTCGAGTATTCTCATGACTTTCATGACAGTGAACTTCTCTGCCGTCTGTTTTGTTACCGGATCTTTAGTATATGTTCCCCTCGTCGCTATTGTCATCATGACATCGCGCATGTATGAGATGAGTTCTCTCCAGAACACAGCAATGTCTCTTGATGACAGGTATACGCTGTCAATTATCTTGAGTGCGTCAGAAGTTCTTCTCTCAGCTATGCAGGAAGAGATATCTGAGAGCAGTTCAATCGGGCTTGCACCGAGAAGGTCCGTCGCCCTTTCAAGAGTAATCTTTTCCGAGCTGCCTGCGCAGAACTCCAGCATGTTGAGTGCATCTCTGAATGAGCCCTGAGCCATTCTTGCTATGAGGTCGAGTGCTCCTTCGTCTGCTTCAAACTTTTCTCCTTCGCACACTGTCTTAAGTCTTGTTATGATGTCGCCGGGCGTCACTCTGTGGAAGTCGAACCTCTGGCACCTTGACATGATTGTCGCGGGAATCTTCTGCAGTTCCGTTGTTGCCAGAACGAATATGACGTGAGCCGGGGGCTCTTCAAGTGTTTTCAAAAGCGCATTGAAGGCGCTGATTGAGAGCATGTGTACTTCGTCTATGATAAATACTCTGTACTTGAGTTCAGCCGGTGTATACACCACTGCATCCCTTATGTCACGGATATCGTCTACGCCGTTGTTGGAAGCAGCGTCCATCTCGACTACATCTGTAGCGGTTCCGTCGAGGATTGCCTTACAGGATTTGCATTCTCCGCACGGGTTTCCGTTGACTGGGTTTTCGCAGTTGACTGCCCTTGCTATGATCTTTGCACAGGTCGTCTTTCCGGTTCCTCTCGGGCCGCAGAAAAGATATGCATGGGAAATCTTCCCGGAAGCTATTTCGCTTTTCAATACTTCCGTGATATGTCTCTGCCCAATGACATCTTCAAAAGTCTGAGGGCGCCATTTTCTGTATAAAGCCTGGTACATACTGCTCCTCCTGTAATATATGCGAATTGGGATACAAAATCAGACCATGCAGCGTCAATCGACAAAACGAATATACGCGTTACCGCAGTCTCTGCTCCAGACAGGCACGCCTGCGGCACATCCGAAAATTCACTTAATGCTGCTCTGTCCCCAGCCTGACATGGTTCATGACATCGAATTGCGCAGGACCCATCCTTCAACACAGAAATCATACGGCACAGGCCGCACATCCGTTAGCCTCAAAAACGCATTCGCCCCTGCTGTAGCGGATTTCAGGTGTAGGGCACCGCTATCTCCCCGGTTAGCATGGCCTGATTTCATATCCCAATGTTGAAGTTGAATACTACATCATTGTTCTCAGGTGATTATATCATATTTCATCCATATAAGCAATAAAATATGTTCTGGATATTATTATTTTTGCGCGCAAAAATTACATATATATTCACGATTTTTTCTATTAAAGCGATATCCGGCAGAAAAAAGACCCGCACTTTCGGAAAAACCGATGGCGCGAGTCTAAATTATGCCTATTCTCTTATGGATCTAATCAGTCCTTCGGAGGTGGAAGCGGAGGATCTTTTGGCTTTTCTATTGCCGCAACCGCACACGGTACACCTTTAAAGAACAGGTCGTACAGCCAGTCGTAGAACGGACAGCTAACATTCAACAGAATCTTTGTCAGATCCAGACGAATTCCGAACTTGTATGCATCGAATACCTCAAGGTTGAAGTAGCATATAATGTGTCCGCCTTCAACTTTGAACTTGGATGAATCATAGCACTTTCTGACTTTGTCAAATCCTTCGCCCACAAGGTTTCCAATATACTTCTCAACTACATCTGTAACCTTTGCCAACACTGCTTCATCGTGGGCATAACCAGCCAGTTTTCTGAGTTCTCCCTCAAGTCCCAGCGCATCATTGAGCCTGTGCTGCAGGGTTGTAGCATGTGTCTCCTTGAAGTACTTCTGGATGAATGGAAGAATCTTTTCCTGGAACTTTTTGCTTTCAGTGACCCATTTTCCAATGAGATCTCCTGCCTTGCTCTTGACAACTGTAAACGTCATATCCTTGAATGCTTCACAAAGTGCACCCCAGAAATCCGCAACATTCTCTTCACGTAGTTTAAGAATGTAGTTTTTAGCGGCACAGTATACAAAGTATGCAGACAGCGTTGCAGCAGCTTTTTTCCAGTCTGTAAGCTTAATGTTGTTTGACAACAGGTTATCTCCCATAGCTGCGAGGTTCTTTGAAAACTCGAAGTTGTCCACGTCTACCGAATCGCCATGGCTTCTGGCAGCAATCAATTCGCCGGCCACGCTCGTGGCAAAGTCCTTGGCAGGCGAGATCAGCGCCTCAGCCACAGGTCCTGCATACACATTGATGAGGAATGAGAATGCACAGTCGCCCGCAAACTTTGTCCACTCCAGAACGTTTACGATTGCATTGTACATTTTCGCTTCGCTCAGATCATTCTTGTTCTGATTTGTCCAGTAGTCCATGTACTCGCGGAGAATCCACTTGCTGACCAGGCGCAACTCTTCCACCGATGCACGGGGTTCGGTTGCACATGTCTTCAGCTGAGCAATCCACCTGTCCATATTTCCCGGCACTGAGAACTGGATTATACGGCGCTGCAGCTCCTTGTATTCTTTCTCCCAGTCACCTTTTGCACCGAGATCGCTTCCGCGCAGTCTGAGCGGCACCTCTGCCTTGTATCTGACACCGTCGTATTCGGCTTCAGTTGGCAGAAGGACCATATAGAATGTTCCGTCTTCAGGCTCGGAGAGATTGCTGTTAGGCTCAAACACATATCTGTATTTATCTGAGTTCCAGCCATGTTCCTCTTTGTACTTGAACTTCTGGGCTACCGACTCCTCTTTGTCTTCGCGCATGCCCTTTCCGCCTGAGCCTTTGATCTTTTCGAATGTGTATTTTGCATTCTTTGGGTCTATGATGGATTTATCTCTGCCTTTGACAGCCAATGTAAACTTGATTTCACTTACCTGCCACTTGTTGTCTAAACCGCTGTGTTCCTCTTTTTCATAGGCCTGGACTCTTACATATTTGACATCTTTCTTCTTGCCTTCCATGTCGGAAGATACAGTAATTCCCTCGGGATAAAGATTTAAAGTCATGTATCCGTATACAGGTTCTTTTTCTTCTTCGAATACGACCTTTATTTCGAATCTTCTCTCTTCTTTCTTGGCAAATACGTCGTGTTCTTCTTCATCGACTTTCTTCGTATTGTTCTTGACTTTAACCTTATATAGGAACTGTCTTGAAGTCTCTTCAAACTCAACATCAAATTCATTAATCTTTTCCGCAGTAATATCCGAAAGTTTAGGAGGTTTCACAGCATCTATTATGAGGAACTGTGCCGTATATGTAAATCCATCACCAGGAATGAGATCAATTCCGCAGCTAGATTCGTAAACATGGTATGTTCCAGCCTCTTCCGTTTCCTCGACGAATTTCAGAGATGGCCCTTCAACCGCGCGGAAAATAACGGTGTTAGTAAAGAATCCTCCCTCACCATTAAACGTGAACGTTATGCTTGCTTCGCTCTCTGTATATCCCTCCGGAATGCTTACAACAGCTTCGAAATATCTGCCTACGACCGCCGTGCTCTCCACCGTCATGCCTTCGCCCGATGCGGTAATCTTCGCCGTCAAATCATTTCGGTCATGTTCAGAACCTGTCTCGTCGACCTCCGCCATCCTTGCGCGCACTTTGACCGGTTCAGCTCCCTTCCGGATGGCATCGCCAAAGTCTTTTTGTACGTACATCTTGTAGGATTTTTTCTTTTTGTCGTCACCGGAATTATCTGTGCCTGCAATAGCGGCAGCAGCAGCAATAACAGCCACTCCTCCGCCGACAAATCCGATTGCTATGGCAGCTGGCACGGAAACGCCTTTGTCCTCTCCCGAGTTCTGCTCTGCGTTCTGCGTCGTGCCTGAGGAGGCTCCGCCTCCCTCCCTTGGAAGAACGGCAACGAGTTTGAACCAAATCGTGATAGTGCCCACAAATCCGAGGCTGTCGCCCGAATATGACCCTCGACCTGTAAGGGCAAAGCCAACTCCGTTGAAGTTATATTGCATCGAACTGTCCCAGTCGTTCGTCCTTTCGTAGACCCCTTTATGGTCAACCGTGGTTGTTCCTGACTGCACATTCTTTCCCTCTCTCTTCCACTGCGTGGAGGCAGATCCGGAAATATCTGCGTACACGTGGAAACTCGAGTTCTCAGCTGTGTTCGTGAGCGTCATATTCTGAATGGTGACTGTCATCGTGCCTTTGCTCCACTGCGGCTCGCCGTACCAGTCTTTTTCACCCTGGCTATCATACGTTCCCGTAAGCGTGAACGTGGGAACTGTTTCGCCCCGCTTGACGGTGATATATGGCTTGATGCTCAGCGTCGAAGTCTTACGAAGATCTTCTCGCAAATCTGGATAGAATCCATATGTTCCGCAGTTGCCGCAATCCACCCATAGCACCTGAAGATATACGCCATCCAGCTTGTTCAGTCCAACCAGGGCAGATTTCGTATTATCCTTATCCCATTCTGCCCATTTCTCATAATAGTCCTCAGGTCTTACAAATCCTTTCGGTAGTGTCTCACCATCTTCCGAGACAGCCATCACGGATAGAAGCGGAAGCAGCATAAAAACGAGAACAATAATCGCAACTATACGTTTTTTCATTTCGCATCAGCCTCCTTTCCAATCTTCAGAACCCCTGTCTTCTGCAGGATAATGAGGACAATTCCTCCCACTAGCAGAACTGAACCGAGGATGATGTGGACAAGCCATACGTTGATCAGACCGAGCAAGGAAGACAGTGCAAATCCTGCGCACAGTCCTTTGACAATTCCAGTCGGAATCGGACTTGCTTTGGTCTTTCCTTTGGATGTAATGGAAGTGAGAAGCCTTGTGAGAAAACCATTTGTCAGAACGGATCTTCCTGCTAGATATGAGGCAGCCATTCCTCCCATGAAGGCCATTCTTGTAGCTCCTCCCGAAATAAACAAAAACAGGAAAACAGCCAGTCCTGCTCCGGTAATATACGCACCGAGAGCATCACCTGTAAAGCCGAGCGCTCCTTTGAGTCCTCCGCCTTTTGACGTTTTTCCTGATTTACTCTTGTTGATTATGAGGCTTACTATGGAGCCAATTGCACCGGCAAAAAGTCCTTTGCCTATGATGCCTCCTACGGCGCCCAGAAATCCTCCGCTCATTCCGCCGTTAGCAAACGTCAGAAATGACAGAATCTGAGTCGGTATGGGATTGATTCCACATGCCTGGAGTATATTCAGCACAAGCCAAATGACCGCCAGAACAATGGCGGGTATGAGCTTCTTTGGATCCTTGAACGCAGCCTTGACGGAACTGAAAAATGCCTTTACACTGCCTGCAATGACTTTGCCGGGTCCCGGAATAAGACCGGTAGCTGAATTCAATGCCTTGGTTCCCAGACTTCCCAGTGCCGATTCGCCTGTTGAAGAGGAAGCATTAAAGCTGTATTTTTGCGGTTCGCTTTCGGGCATTTGTTCTGTATTCTGTTCGGTATCCTGCTGAATTTCCTGTTTCTCTTGATCGGAAACTTCTTCTACCGGAGCGCCGCATTTTCCACAAAATTTTGCGCCTTCCGGAATCTCGTTTCCGCATTTGGAACATTTCATTTAGTTTTTCTCCTCAAGTAAGAATACTTTTTGCATCTCTAATAAGTATTGTAAACGAAAAAAAATATAAAGTAAACACCGAGATTCTCAGCCGGCAAAAAAGCACCTGCCTTTTCGGCAGATGCTCTGACTAGATATTCACTTAACTCCTATGATCATCGATATTTCCATCTCTCCACCAAGATAGTCACCTGTACAGTCGGGATCATCGCCCTCTATCCAAATGACTATAGTAAATTTTGTAACATCACCAGGATTAAATCCTTGACTTTGTCTCTGAGTAATCATCTGGTCGGTTATGAATGCCGTTGTTCCGGGTTCTGCACCGGAACCATTGGAAGATGGTTTAGCATAGTCAGTACAATCTCCGTCAACATATACCCTGACTCTTACTATCTCATCGAGATTGTTTGCAGCACTTACCATGTTTATCAGGAAGTAATATGCTACAGGAGCATTGCCCGCGTTCTTCAGATAGAATGTGTAAGCAACATAGTTATCTCCGTTGTGCTCACCATCAATGTTATCCAGATCAGCAGGTAGCCATTTCTCTGAGTTATTTGTCATATCTTTTGGAAAATCTACATTTAGAGTTGCACCTGATGTGCTGAAATCCTTTGTTTCTGAAAGAGTAAATCCGTACTGTGTTGCAGTGAGCTTATCTATGCTAATTGTCAAGACGGAAGTGTTTGCATTTTTATCATAGATAGAACTGTTAATATACTCGACACCATTGAAAACCAATGTGATTCCGTTAATGGAATATTCGCCTGATTCTACGACAGTGTCATTTGGACCGACCATATACAAAGTGCCACCTTCAGAGTGGAACCTGTACATTACGCTGCTCACACCATATATACCGTGACCATCTTCAAAAATTGAAAGATACCCAAACGTATTGCCTTTTCCAACCCACGTTCCGATGAGACGTTCGTCTATGACACCATCTTCTACGGGAACTGCTTTGACGATTCTGCCTTCACCGTACATTTTGTTGTACTTATCCGGAACGACTCCTCCGAGTGTTTCTTTTAAGTACTTAACAAGAACGTCAAGGTCTGTCATCTCGTCAATCTTGACAAGTCCTTCATTGTCAACTACGTATCCGTCTCCGTTGTCCAAAAGGAGATACTCGGTTGAGCATACAGTGTACAATCTGTCGTAATCCAGTTCTTTATTTCCGACTTTGATTGAACTTACTCTTCTCTCGCCTTCTCCTACTTCGACGAACATTCCGTCTTCGTCGACTTTCACTTTGGAACCGGTACCTTCGTTGACCATGAAACTTATTCCCGAAACCTGAAGAAATCCGCCCTTTTCATTCGGATATTCTCTGACGGAAAATTCAAGCATGTCCGCTATTTCACTTCCTCTTATCTTTGCGACGACTACCTTGTTTCCGTATGGATGAACGTCCATGAGCTGTCCGTACGCTATGTCGCCGGACTTGATTCCTGTCCTGATACCGCCTCCGTTGACAAATGCTATCTCGGCACCCGTGACAAACCTGTATGCGTCTGCAACAAAGTCGCCTATGCCTGTCTCATATGTGCGGACCATTCTCCTGCCTGTTTCGTCATTGATTGAAAGCTCGAAATCCGTGTGACCGATAACTTCTTTCAGGCCTTCGTCATAGCGGGCTTTTATATTGTTGATAAACTCGACTGTCTTTTCGTCTTTGGCTTCGTAGTC
>JAILLB010000106.1 GCA_024693345.1 Clostridiales bacterium | reverse complement strand
CCGGAATGTTCATTATAATCCAGTTCTTCATAGTCTCATGCATCGTCATGATACTCACTGTGGACTCACTGCCTCACAAGGTCAAAGTCAACTTTGTCCTGGCCTTTGTCTTTTTCTCCATAAGCTTTTTCGGCGAGTACGCGTCAATTGAAGCTTACAGCTGGAACCTGTCAAATCCCAGGGTATTCCTGACAATTGTAAAGGTCATTGAACACACATGCTCACCTCTCTCACTCTTCTTTGTCACAAACGTGGCGAGCAGAAGGGGAAGACTGCACTGGGTATTTACATTGCCTTTGATGACAATAAATGCAGTTTTTGCCGTCATTTCCGCTTTCACAGGCTGGGCATTCTCGTTTGACGAGAACTGCGTATACCACAGAGGAGATTTCTACTTCATATTCATCCTCGTCATAGGGGTAATTGCGGTCGCGGTCATTGAGGAAATAGTCAGAAACTCGATGAGATTCCAGAGAAGAAACATCCCGTCTCTTGTCGTCATCATATTCATGTTTCTTGCGGGCTTCATTGTCCACACAATAAATCCTGAACTGTATACCACCTTCATAGGCGGAACACTCGCAATGGGAATGTATACTCTGTACTATATGGACTTAAACCTCCAGCTGGACCCTGTCTCAGGACTTATGAACAGGCGAAGCTACGCTTTGGCCATAGACAGAATAGGGTACCCGACAGCCATCATCATGATGGACATAGACGGGTTCAAGGCATTGAACGACACTGCCGGCCACAAGTACGGTGACGAGTGTCTCAGAGCCATAGGAGATGCAATACTTCAGGTATTTTCAAATGTGGGAACATGTTACAGAATAGGCGGAGACGAGTTCATGGTAATTCAGACCAAAAAACTTAGCTCCATAGACGAACACATCGCAAAGTTCAACGAGAGAGTTGAAGAAATAAAGGAAGTGTTCACAAAAATCCAGTCAGTTTCAGTCGGCTATTCAATTCTGAAAGATCAGTACGAAAAGGACGAAAAACTTCAGGAAGCCGACATACTGATGTACATGAACAAAAACCAGAAGAAATCCGAAGACGAAAACTAAAAATATCGCATAGACAAATCCGAAGGAAAGGAGACGACGCACATGGCACCTCTGCAGTATTTCAGTGCAATCCTCATATTCCATCTGCTCTTGATTGCAGCAATGCTTGTCCTCATTGTGAAGAACAACATGCTGCCCAAAAAGCGCACTCTGGATCTTGTTGTTGTTCTCGTCATAATTGCCGTTACTGCAGTAATTGAATTTCTGTTCGAATACTTCTTTGCGGAAAGGCTGCTGTCTCCTGACGCACTGGAAAGAATTTACCCTGTAACCAAGTTTTCATTTGCGGTCATCATTTTCTTCTTCCTGAGGCTGATGTCCTACGACAGAAAGTATCTGTTTGCCCTTGCAGTGCCGGCACTTGAAATAGTCCTCATGCTGATCGGACAGGCAAACGGAATAGGTATCAACATTACAGAAGATTACGTGCTTGACACAGGAATCATGGTAAACATAGTTGCAGTCATCAACGTTGCTTTCTACATCTACCAGCAGGTTCTCGTCATAGCGGAGAACAAGAGGCACCAGAACACGAGTTATTTCGTATATGGTTTCATGTCGCTGACACTTCTTGCGGGAAGAATAATCCAGTGGGTTTACCCGCAGTCAAAAGTGTTCTTATTCTCAGTTACAATCACGGCTCTCCTTTACACAATATTCCTTGCAAACAACACAAAACAGACAGACGAGATTACAAAACTTCTCAACAGAGACTCGTTTGACAACAATTTAAACAGGACTCCGGTCGGCGCCATCATCATGATATACGACATTGACTACTTCAAGAAGGTCAACGACAACAACGGACACGACTACGGCGACGAAGTGCTCGAAAAAGTAGGGCGTATGCTCATGACTGTATATTCCAAGAGCGGAAAGAGCTACAGAATAGGCGGAGACGAGTTCACAGTCATCCTCACAAAGAACAAGGACTTCTTCAGATCCATGACCCAGATTTTTGACGACATGGTCGAAAAAGAGAGAAAAGCCGATCCGAGATTCCCGACAATTTCCATGGGATATGCAATCCAGGACGGAAGCGGCTCAATTGAAAAAATATTCAATGATGCCGACACAAAGATGTACGAAAACAAAAATATACGAAAAGCTGGAATGGGACATACAGGAGATATTCCGCTGAGCCAGTAACAAAAACATGCTCTGCCGGGAGAAAAACGGCAGAGCTTTCTTTCTCAAAAAAAGTAGAATTATACAAAAAAAGCGAAAGTTTTACAAAAAAACGCGTTCGGAGATTACACAATGCTGATTATAAAAGACCCAAAGATTCCATCAGGACAAAGAGAAATACGCTACGCATTCCACGATGTTGACGGCACCCATTCGCTCATACGCAACTGGCCTCCCGTCATGAGCGTGGTATTGAACGATGTCATAGAGAACGGACTTCCGGAAGGCTACGACTCACAGGAAAACGTAATAAGACTTACCAACAAAGCCGGAAGCAGGAAATTTGAAGAAACAGACAAATTCTGCATAGAATCTGCAGGACTGTCCGGTCTTACACAGATGGAATGGGCCATAAGGCGCGCATTTCAGGAGGGAAAAATTGACGTCAAGTGCAATCAGAAAATAAACTCATACAAGATAGAGAAGATATGGCAGGGAGAAGAGACCTTCGAAGAGCAAGACACCCCTGAAATGGAAGAATATCTGTCCGAAAACACACCTAAACTGTTCAAGCTTTATGAAAAAGTATTGAATGCTTACTGCAGAGACGTAAACCTTGACAAAGCAAAGAAGGACCCTGAGAGTTTCATGGTAAAGGGTTCAAAGGAATTTCTCAGTTTCCTTCACGAACACGGAGTCAAAAACTACTTCGTTACAGGTGCCGTTGTCGAAGAGGGCAAAGGCATGTTTGAAGAGGTCGAAGGACTCGGGTATGAGATGGGAGAAGGAAAACAGGTCGAAGCGCTTATAGGGTCGAGCTGGAACCACAAACTCCCGAAAATAGACATAATGAAAGAACTGGCAGAAAATCTGCATGCAAAGGGCGAAGAGATACTCGTTGTGGGCGACGGAAGGTCTGAAATAACGGCGGGAAGAGATCTCGGAGCATATAACATAGGAAGGCTCGGAAAAGGGTCATCAAGACAGAGAGAAATCCTTAAAGAGTGCGGAGCCGATATCATAATAGAAGACTATTACGACGAAAAACTAAAAGTGATTTTTCAATAGACAGAAGAGGATTGACAAAAATCGTCAGCCGAGGCTAACTTGTATCTACAAATATAGTCAAAATTGACTAAAAATGTCATTAATTTGATATTAATACTTGCAATCTTTGACAAGATGCGATACAATTGCATTGTAATACAATAGGAGGCATTGAAAAATGGATATACGCAGGGACAAGTATTTACATGATCTGGTAATTAGGATGCACAACGGACTCATAAAGGTAATAACCGGTATGAGAAGAAGTGGTAAATCCTATCTCATGAATGAAATTTTTTTCGATTATCTGATTTCAACTGTTGGAATCGGAGAGGACCATATAATCAAATTTGCTTTTGATTCAGCTGATGATCTCGAACTGATTGGTGAAGATCTTCTCGAAATCGAAAAGGAAAAAAGAAAAGTTGATCCCAAAAAGTTTATGTCATATGTTAAAGACAGAGTGTTCGATGATCAAGACTACTATTTACTGATAGACGAAGTTCAAAATCTCGGGTCTTTCGAAAGTGTTCTGAACGGATATCTGAGAAAAAAGAATTTTGATATTTACGTTACAGGTTCAAATTCGAAGTTTTTATCTTCTGATGTCATAACTGAATTTGAGGGAAGAGGAGACGAAATCCACGTTTTCCCGCTGTCTTTCAAGGAATTTTTGTCTGCATACAACGGAACAGAAGAAAAAGCATATGAAGAGTATTCCATGTATGGTGGCTTGCCGTTATTGGTTTCTATGAAGACTGATGTTCAAAAAACCAAATATCTTGAAGGCCAAATCAAGAACACCTATCTAAAAGACATTGTAAATCGTTACGGGTTGCGCAATGATGAAAATATCGGTGAGTTACTGAACGTATTATCATCAGGAATGTCGACTCTCACAAATCCATCCAAGTTGGAAAGAGCATTCAAAAGTAAGAAAAATGCATCTATATCCCGTACCACAATAAACGAATATATAGACCATTTCATAGATGCTTTTCTTCTTTCAAAAGCTTTGAGATATGATGTCAAAGGAAAAAACTATATAGAGACGCCGTTCAAATTGTATTTTGAAGACGTAGGCATAAGAAATGCAAGATTAGGTTTCAGGCAGATTGAACCAACACATTTAATGGAAAATATTATCTACAACGAGTTGAGATATCGCGGGTTCAATGTGGATGTTGGTGTTGTAGAAACCAGAAAGACGAAAAACGGCAAGACAACCAGAAATAATTACGAGGTGGATTTCGTGGCAACACTTGGCAGTCAGAAGTACTACATACAGTCCGCCTACGATATTCCGAATGAAGAAAAATGGGCTAAGGAAACGGCATCATTTGACAATATAGATGATTCTTTCCAAAAGATTGTGATTGTGAAAAATCCGATTGTTAACCGGTATAGTGAAAATGGTTATCGTGTCATTGGTCTGAAAGATTTTCTATTGAACGATTCATTTTTTAACTAATCACTTTTTTTGCAAATCGTTTCTTGCAAAAGATTCATTATGGTGAGATAATAGACGGCGGACAAAGAGCCAAGGAGGATTACCCAAATGGGATATAACGCATATGATAACTTTATTGCCGTTGTAGACAAAGCAGCTAAAGCGGTAGGCATGCACGAGCAGGACTATTTACTCGTCAAATATCCGGAGAGAGAACTCAAAGTTTCAGTTCCGATCAAAATGGACGACGGAACAGTCAGAGTTTTCGAAGGATACAGAGTACAGCACAGTTCTTCAAGAGGTCCGTGCAAGGGCGGTATAAGATTCCACCAGGATTCGGATATAAACGAAGTGAGAGCACTTGCGGCATGGATGAGCTTTAAGTGCGCTGTAGTAAACATTCCTTACGGAGGAGCAAAAGGTGCCATCAAGGTCAATCCTTCAGAGCTTTCAAGATCTGAACTCGAAAGACTCACAAGAAGATACACTGCAAGCATTCTCCCGATTATAGGGCCTGAAAAAGACATTCCCGCTCCGGATGTAAACACAAACTCACAGGTCATGGACTGGATCATGGACACATATTCCATGATGAAAGGCTACACGGTTCACGGCGTCGTCACAGGCAAAGACCTTGAAGTAGGCGGCTCAGTCGGCAGACCGGAAGCAACGGGCAGAGGTGTCACCATCATAGCTCTCGAACTTCTCAAAAAGCTCAAGATAGATCCTAAAGACGTTACAATAGCAATCCAGGGATTCGGTAATGTTGGCGCAGCAGCAGCAAGATTCCTCTACGAACACGGATGCAAGATAGTGGCTGTATCTGACGTATCAGGCGGCATCAGAAGCGAAAAGGGACTCGACATACCGAAGGTACTCGAATTCGTTGGAAACAAGAAGAATTTCCTCAAGGATTATAAAGAAAAAGGTGTCGAGCACATAACAAATCAGGAACTATTGGTAACTGACTGCGATATGCTTATCCCGGCAGCAATGGAGAACCAGATCACAAAAGAAAATGCAGGCAGTCTCAAGTGCAAATATATCGTTGAGGCCGCAAACGGTCCTACTACAGCAGAAGCTGACGAAATCATATCCAAAAGAGGCATCATTCTCGTTCCGGACATTCTCGCCAACGCAGGCGGCGTTACAGTCTCATACTTTGAGTGGGTTCAGAACCTTCAGTCGCTCACATGGGATCTTGAAGACGTAAACAAAATGCTCGAAAAAGTAATGGTCAAAGCATGGAACGAACTCGATGCAAACGCAGAGAAGTGGGGACTCAACTACAGACTCGCTGCTTATGTTGTCGCAATTCAGAGAATAACAAAAGCAAAGAAACTGAGGGGAATGTTCCCGTAATAGAAAAACAAAACGTATATTCAATGGCCCCTGTGCCGGATTGAACTCCGATACGGGGGTTATCTGTATACAAAATTGTACGATTTTTGTATTTCATAGAATATGAGAGAGAAATATAACAGCAAAAAACAATGAACGATATTTGCATAAATCGCACGAAATTGTTGACAATCGGTCAAAAACATGTATAATGTATAGTGCAAAGGAGGTGTTATCCATGACAGTAACCGCAACAGAATTCAAAACCAACCTTGGAAAATATCTTGATATTATAAGTGATGAAGATGTTTTAATAACAAAAAACGGGAAGGTAATTGCACAGCTTTCAAAACCACAATTAAACAAAATTGCAGCTATTAGAAGCTTGATTGGAATCGCAGATAACGGATCTGATGTCTCACTTGACGATATTAGGGCTGAGAGGCTAAAAAGACAATGAAAATATTAGTTGATACAAATGTTATACTTGATGTTCTACTCAATCGAACAGAGTTCATTAACGACTCGTTAGCTGCATTGGAGAAGGCATCTCTACAGGGCGACAGACTTTACTTTTCATCTTCTTCTGTAACTGATGTGTACTATTTGATTCGAAAGCAGACGCAAAGCAAAGAAATGGCATTGGATGCCATTAAAAAAATGGCTGAGTTTCTTGTTTTTGCTGAAGTAAATGGAAACTGCATACTTGCGGCGACAGTTTCGAAACTAAATGACTACGAAGATGCGGTTGTCGATGCAGTAGCTTCAAATGTTAAAGCAGATTACATAATGACGAGAAATCTAACGGATTTCAAAAATGCAAACAATAAAGTAATGAGTCCGACTGATTTCGTTAATGACACGTATTATTAAGTCGTAAAGGCATTAGATATGAAAAAAGGAAGATTTGAAGCTTTTTCCGATGGTGTTCTTGCCATCATCATAACAATCATGGTACTCCAGCTGCAGCTGCCGAAAGGAGATGGAATAGAGGCTCTGGCAGAACTCTGGAAACCGATTGTCGCATATTTACTGAGTTTCTTGTTCGTGGCAGTATACTGGGTCAATCACTACAGGCTGTTTCACGATGTTGAATACATTAGTAAACCGGTCATGTTTTGCAATATAGCTTGGCTTTTTGCTGTGTCATTCGTTCCGTTCACAACTGCATGGGTCGGAGATCATCCGCAGTCATATGTACCTATGTGCCTGTATTTTTCAAATCTGTTTCTGGTTTGTCTCACATTCTATTTCATGCTGTTCTTCATACGCAAAGAGAATGGAGAAAATACCAAACCGAATGTCAGGATTGTTGTCAGTCTGGCCGTGTATCTGTTGTCAGCAACACTCGGGTTCTTTTTCCCGCCCGCAGCATACATAGCTGTGTTCGGTATATCCTGCTGGTGGTTTGCTGCCATGAAAAAGCGTGA
>JAILLB010000043.1 GCA_024693345.1 Clostridiales bacterium | reverse complement strand
CTGAAAACCAGTTTGATCGTCTTTGTTTGTCACGGAAACAGTGTACAACCTATTTCTCTGAAATATTCAATTTTCTTTTCGAGCATCTCTCTTGTCACCTTCATTTTTTCAGCCAGACAATCAATGCACAAAAAGTTTTTTGCTTCGCGGTCGACCAGTTTAAAGTACAGGCTTATTTCATCTGCTTTAAGCTGTCTTCCGCATTTTTCGCATTTTTCCATTACTTGACAAGTTTTGCAATGTAAACTTTGCAGTCACCCGCATTAACTGTTGCGGTAAATGCATCTTTGCATTTGCCTATATTCTTACCGGTAAATACATCAGTCAATTCAAAACTATATCCCATGAGCGGGTCAATTCCTATTTCATAGAACTGGAGATCCATGTTCAGTTTGCTGTCGTAAGAATTGAAGAATCCGACTGCATATGTTCCGTCGTGGAGATGCTTGAAGCAGATTACATTGTCTTTATGTCCTGTTGTGTCGTCAATAAAAATTGGAGGACGGCATTCAATATCCTGGTCAATTGCCAATAGATATTTGTTTGTCAGGAGTTCAAGATTTTCTTTTGTGATGTTTCTTACATCAGCTCCGATTATAAGGGGACAACCGCACATGCACCATGCTGCAAAGTGGTATCTGTAGTTTGCGTCGGTGCATCCTTTTCCGAATCCGATATTGCCCTGGCCCTTGAGACCCGTTACGAGCATGTCCATGTCGTTGTAGCATCCGGGACCGGTGTGCTGGATTTTTTCTTTCTGACTCAGGAACAGATTTTTGATTGATTCAAATGTGTCTGTAATGTCTCCTGTTGAACGATACATGTCAACACCTGCTGATCTGCACCATTCAAATACTCCGTTTGTTCCCCATGAGCAGGCTGAGAAAACAATATCTCTTCCTGTTGACTTGAGGGCCATTGCCATTCTGTTGTATCTCTGCATTCCGCTCATGCTCGGATGGTAGCAGTTGTCATATTTCAGAAGATCTGCGCCTACTGAAGCAAAATATTCAGCGTCGTCAAATTCATGACCGAAGCTTCCGGGATATCCCGCACAGGTCATGAAACCTGAATCGGAATACATGCCGAATTTGAGGCCTTTGGAATGTACATAGTCTGCAACATATTTCATTCCGTGAGGGAATTTTTCTTTTGAAGCTACGAGCATTCCTTTTCTGTCTCTTTTCTTCTCGCTCCAGCAGTCGTCTATTGTAAGATATACATATCCTGCATCTCTGAGGCCTGTGCTGACGAGAGCGTCAGCTGTGTCCATTATAAGCTGCTCGTTAATGTCTTTTGTGAATGTGTTCCATGAATTCCAGCCCATTACCGGTTTAGATAAAAACATATCTGTGTACCTCCGTATTTGTATTGGTTAAGCTTTTTTGCCTGTGCGGACATATTTCAATAGTGTATCTTTGTCCATTCCTGCAATTCCGAGTTGTTCAAGACTGCGTCCTTCTTTGCGCCAGTCTTTTTCATGTACTACGTTTATTATATCAATGAAGCCATTTGTAAGCGGCATCGGTACTCCGAGGAGTTCGCCGATTGCTGCCCATGGTACAAGACCGAACGGGATGTCTTCTGTAAGGTAGCGGCTGTTCAGATCATTAGGACCGCAGATTGGTGTCAGACCGATAGAGCCGTGTCCCTCTTTGTACAGATCCTGCCATGTCCATTCGTAATCGTCAGGTCTTCCTGCAAAATCTTCCATCGGGCGGAGATTGTATCCTAAAACTTTACCGATTGCTTTGCGCTCTTTGTCCATTGCGATGTTCAGACGGCAAGCGGAAGGAGTCCAGCCGTGCTCATATAGGAAGAAATTGATCTGAGGACTCTCAATTCTGGATATATTGAAGAGAACCGGGCCTGCGTGCCAGTCGGGGTTAACAATTGCAAGACCGCATTCAAGAACGTCTGTGTATATCTTTTCAAACGGGAACAGATCTTCTCTCATCTCGTCTATAAGGGACGGGCCTTTGTCGGCAGGGAGGAAAGCTATGTTAATCGGGTTTCTTCCGAATACGTTGACTGTGTCTGAACCCTTTGCGACAAGACGTGTGTCATACGGCAGGTTGTTTGCATCTGCAAATACAGGGCAGTCAGGACCATCGAGTTCCTTTTTGAGAACAAGTGCTGAGAATGCACCGGGGAAAGTTACTACGATCTGATCTTTCTTTACGTGTCCCTTGAGGAGTTTTGCGTAGCCGCTGTGTGTGAATGCGGGTGCTACGATGCATATGTAATGGCATCCCGAGACAGCTTTGTCTATATCATCTGTGACGTCGAAAAGCGTTACGGGTCCCTGAAGTTCCTTTATATTGCCCTGAAGGTATATTGTCTTTGTTTCAAAAACCTTCTTCATGTTGTTTTTGAACTGAGGCATCTCATAAAGTGTTACAGTGTGGCCTTTGAGAGTTAATTCAGCAGCCATTGTGTGTGCGCCGTTGCCGCCGCCCAGAATCGCAATTTTCTTTGGAGTCATTGTTAATATCCTTTCGTTTGTCGGCCAGACCGACTTGGTACACATATATTATATATCTTAACTCTATTCATTTCCATAGAATATTAACGCGTAATATGTTAGAATAATTGTGGAAAAACTGTTTAATCGGGGGTGGACTCTTTGTACAAAAAACAGAATCTTCACACACATTCAACTTTTGATGACGGTAAAAACCCGCTTGAGGAGACAATACAGATAGCTCTGGACAAGGGTTTTGATTCCTTAGGATTTTCCGGACATGCCTACATGTATTATTCGGAGAACTACTCAATGTCCGTTGCGGGAACCGAAGAATACAGAAAAGAAGTTTTGAGACTGAGAGAAAAATATGCTGACAGAATAAAGATATTCCTAGGCCTTGAGTTTGATATGTTCTCAGATACACCCCAGGATGGATATGAGTATATGATAGGTGCAATGCACTATCTAAAAATGGGCGATGAATTCATAGGTGTAGATAGACCAAAAGAGCATTACGAGAAGATAATAAAGGAATATTTCGACGGAGACGGGATGAAACTCGTAAAAGAGTACTACCGTCAGATTGCAGATTATCCCAAATATGCGAAAATAGACATACTGGCACATTATGACCTTGTGACTAAGAATATTGAAAGGGCCAATTTCTTTGATTACGAGTCAAAAGAGTACATGTCTGCCGCTGTTGAAGCACTTGAGACTCTGAGAAAAGACATTAATTTTTTTGAAGTAAACACAGGGGTAATAGTCAGAGGATACAGAACGACCCCATACCCGATGCTCTCAATAGTAAAAGAGATGAAGAGACTCGGATACGGAGCAGTTATAACGTCGGACTGTCATGACGCTAATTATTTGGATGCATATTTTGATGAAGCAGCCCAGCTGCTCAAAGCCGGAGGATACAAGGAAAAGTACATTCTGACCGACAATGGATTTGTAGCAGTTCCTTTGTAAAAAAAGTAATATATCTTCACTCGGTGATTTCC
>JAILLB010000014.1 GCA_024693345.1 Clostridiales bacterium | reverse complement strand
ATGAATCCGGAAAACTATACAAACAGTTTTCTGGTATCTTCAATAATTCTTGCTCTGACTTCTGTTCTATGGTTTGTTATATGCGGGATACTGGATAAAAAGACTCCATACGAAGATGCGGAACCTGCAAAGACCGATGATGCGGCAGTACAGAACCAGCCTGCAAAGAAAAAAGGGAACAGCAGTGTCATTTTGCTCCTCATGATCTTTATTGAGTTTTCATTTGTCGCATATGCAGTGTCCGGAGGATTGAACAGCTGGGTACCGGTCATTCTCAAGGAAGAATACGGATTTGAGGACTGGGTCGCAATTCTGACATCAGTACTTTTGCCTCTGTTCATGCTCTCGGTATCTTTCATAACAACATTTGCATACAAGAAGGCAAAAGGATTTGTTCTGCCTATTGTCATTGCGTATATTCTTACGACAGTGCTCCTCATATGCGCCATATTTGCTATAAACCTGTCGTGGATAGTCCTTGTAGTATCCTTTGTGTTGGCCTGCATATCCGTCGGAATAGTATCCAATATGACGACAGTTCAGGTGCCTCTTTACATGAAAGGAAAATTTGACGCAGGATTTCTTGCAGGAATATTAAACGGAACATGTTATGTCGGAAGGGCATTCAGCACATTCATTCTGGCTGTCCTTGCAGATCAGTATGAATGGGAAGTATCTTTCGGATTCCTTGCCGGTCTGGCAGCATTGTCATCAATTATAGCTATCGCATTTTTCATCGCGAGCAAAAGGCGCGGAGAAAAGATTTAAAAACAGGAAAATAAAAGCAACCCAGCTTTTGGCATGATGAACCATCAGCTGGGTGTATTTTTTTTTACAGGAACATTATGAGGTAAATAGGAAGAGTAATTATATTTCCTTCCTTTTTTACGATATTTTTGTTGCCAAATACATATCCTTTTTTCAGCTTATAACCTCCGTTTGGATCTACCAGTTTCGGCAAAGCCCTGTAATTGTTCTGGTCATTGCCTGACTTGATTTCCACAGGAAGGATAGTGAGATTGTCATAGTCATTAATCAGAAAATCCACTTCGCCGGTTTTACGGCTGTCGAAATAGAAAAGTTCATGTCCGTGAGCAATGAGCTCCATTGCGGATGCAGTCTCATACACCGAACCTAGATTAACACCTTTTTCCACATCTAGAACTGCTGAAATGTTTGTCTTGTACAGAATGTTTGTCAGAAGGCCCACATCATTGTAATATGCTTTTGTCAGATTCTTACTTGTACTTTCGCTCAATGGGAAAACAGGATTTGAGACTGCTCTTGAAGCCAATGCGATACCTGAATCAAATAAATAGTCGAATTCATCCTCATATTTTTCAAGACTGGAGTTTGCTTTTCTGTCTATAGATTTAAACTGAACTCTTTTTACTTTATTGGTCATGTAGGAGGACATTAAATCGTATATTCTTCGTATTTTCAGGCTATGCTCCTCGTCATATTTTGCACAATCATCCTTGTAGTATTCAAATATTTCGGAATGGACTCTTCTCATGGCTGACACATTTCTGTTTGACACATACTCTTTGACCGCATCAGGAAGCCCTCCGCATAATAGATAGTCTTTGAACAGACCGAGAGTGTAATTATGCACGCCATCGTTGACCGACTCAAGGTTGTCAAAACAATGTTTGAGATAATTTACGGAATCAGCCCCGTAGTTGTTGGCCCATAGGAACTCCTCAAAATCCATTGGGTACATTCTTCGTTCAGTAATTGAGCCCATTGGAATGAAAGAGTGTTTTAGAGTAATTCCAAGCAGAGAACCACTGACAATAAATCTGTATTTCTTTTCCTGATTCAAAGGTTTAAGCATTGTAAGCAAGTGAGGGTAAAACTGAATTTCATCAAGAAAGATGATAGTATCGTCGTAGTTGTTCAAATCACCAAAAAGAGAACTGACCATCAGGTAGAAGTCTTTGGTTGTCTTGACACGTGAAAACCTTTTTTCTCCTTCATAATCGTCTTTCAAATCTATTTCTGCATAATGTTCAAATACTTCTTTTGCGGTTTCACGTATTATAAAGCTTTTGCCAATCTGTCTTGCGCCATGAACAACGAGTATTTTTTCTGGTCGTTCAGCCTTGAAATAATTGAATAATTCTTCCTGAATTTTTCTCCTGAACATTATCTTCCAACTCCTTTTTTGGTTTTTCAAATGAATTATAATGCAAAAATAGTTATTTTTCAATAGTTTTTTTGTAGCAAAATAGTTGCTTTTCAATAGTTTTTGGATAGAAAAAAAGTTATTTTTCAATTATTTTTGATTTATGCGTGTACTCGGCTATTGAATAACCGAGTAGTTCACTAATTAATCTAAAAATGCAAAAAAACTATTCACGAAAACAGTAAAACACTTTTTTTGTGGATAGTCTATTGACTTTTATTTATTTTTTTTTTATCATTATTTCGAAGAACCTTAATTCTTTTTCAAAATATCAGTTTGTCTGATGAAAAATGAAAAAACTATTCGCGGAAAGGAAAACTTATGAAACGAATTGTTTCCATAACCTTAAGTTTGTTACTGATTCTTGCGGTTTTTTGTAGCTGCGCAAAAATGCGGGATTCTTCTGAATCTGTAGCAGAAAGTACGTCGGAAACCACATCCTCCGACTCGCATGTACAAGAAAATGAAACCATCTCATATGAGTATTATGCTCCGAATTATGATTCAGAGGATTCGTCAAAATCGGAATTATTCATTGATATCTTAGAAAGTGACGGCTATTACCAAAACGGAGAGATATTCAAAAATTACAATACCAATAATATCAGTAGTGTTGTAAATATTACCCCCCAAAGCATCGCCGATCAAACAAGTGGCATTGATATATTTCTTGTAAAGGACGGATATCATTGTTTTTTGATGAAAGATCAAAAGATATACCGATATGATACTTTCGGCGGAAGTCATTTGCAATTATGCTTATGGGATTACGATAAAAACGGTACCAAGGACCTTGTTTCGTATGATACTTTTGGATCAGGAATTTGGTATATCGGTGTGAGGATCTTTGATTTCTCATCGATGGAATACTTCGACATAATAACAAGAAAGAGGTTTTCTTCCGACAGCTTTTTATTCCGAATTAAAAACGGCATAATATTCATTAACGATGAAGAGTTAACTTATACCGACGGACAATTTCATTTCAAAAATATAGTCATAGATTCTGATTTTGTCCAGACATACATAGTAGATTCCGGATACTCAGCATGGCTTTTGAGTGTTCCTGAAGAGATTAAATCTGCTTCTACCGGTGAAATATTGGAATATTTTCTGAAGACACCTTTCATGGGTCAACAGATTTTTTCCGTTTCCTCAACGCCAATTAGTGAAAGTGTGGATCTATCAATCCATGATGCTTTTCGTGAGCTTGTTTCAAGAGAGGATTGCGTAGATGCGTTGGAAATTTACGCAGGAAAAATTCTGAATGGTGAGATTGTTGATGAATTTGATATTAAAAAATTTGAGAAACTACTAGACAACTCTAGAGTAAAGTCGCTGGTATTTAATTCAGGACATGATGTTTCTTATTATCCAAATCTTGAAAGCATCTATGGTTGAACTGTAACACCTGTGGATAAATTCATTGTTATCTAAAAGCAAAAAAGCACTTAAGATTGTGTGATACAATCGAAGGTGCTTTTTTCGCAGTCTTAATGATTAACCACTTGAAAAACTATCACCACAGTGATACAATATCAGCGATCTCGACAGAGAGGAATGAAAATATGGAAAAAAAGATTACAATATATCACGGCTCAAAGCAGATTGTTGAAGTGCCTGTTTTCGGTGAGGGAAAGAAGAATAACGATTTTGGCTTGGGTTTCTACTGCACCGAAAGCAATGATCTTGCAAAAGAGTGGGCGGTTTCTTCGCTACGCGACGGGTTTTCCAACAGATATACGATAGATACTGAATACCTTAATGTTCTGAATTTAAATAGCCCAGACTATACCATACTCAACTGGATCGCCGTTCTTATGGAGCATCGCATTTTTTCCATCAAGACGCCTGTTGCAAGAAGGGCAAAAAGATTCTTAAAAGACAATTTCAGCGTTAACGTGAACGCATATGATCTGATCATCGGTTACAGAGCAGATGATTCCTACTTCGATTACGCAGAAGCATTCGTAAACAACGGGATCACCGTAGAGCAATTGGCACGAGCTATGCAACTTGGAAAACTAGGTGAGCAGATCGTTGTAAAATCGCAGTTTGCATTTTCAAAGATCAAGTATGAGGGTTTTGAAAGTGCCGACAAAAACACATACTACGCTCTTCGCAAATCTAGAGATGACGATGCCAACAAAAAGTATCTTGAAATACTGGAACAAGATGCAGACGGACTGTATATACAGGATATCATGAGGGGAGGTATCAAGAACGATGACCCACGCATACCAAGAAATCTATTTGAGTAACGCGCAAGCGGCATTAGGTGACGCGTTTGACTATGCTGTAAACACCTGTAGCATTCCCGGAGATGTTTTTGTAAAAATCTTTAGTGTCAGTTCGGTAAGCCGAAGGATGGAAAACGGTGAACCATCGCTACTTTCCGGGAAAAGTGGAATTGAGATTGCTATTGAGGTCATATCTGAAACAACCGGCAAACAGCTCGAAGTTGTTCCTACGGTTCGTATGGAACGCTCAGTGGAATACTGGATCGGGTGGGCTGTGGCGTATTATCAGTGGTATTCTGCACGAAGATACAGTGACATTTTTAAAGTGTTATCCTATAAAGATTTAAAAAAGATGTACTACACGCTTCATGAAGCGGACATTACAAAGTTTGTGGACATAGCGGATGAAAGAGTCAGAGAGTATTTCAAGGACACAAACTTGAAACGTATTCGTACTGCATATGGCTGCACGCAGGCAGAACTTGCAAAGCTGTCCGGTGCAACGCTTCGTTCCATTCAGATGTATGAACAGCGACGCAAGGATATCAACAAAGCAAGTGCAGAAACGCTATATGGTATCGCAAAAGTGTTGGGATGCGCGATCGAGGATTTGATCGAAAAGTAATTGCGCGTGTTTTGGGTTGACTAGAAAGTCCACGAATGAATTAATTATTATCAAAAAGCAAAAAAAGCACCTAAGATTGTGTCATCATACAATCAAAGGTGCATTTTTTTGACCTATTTTACTTTTCTTTTACGTGAACATCAACTTGCGGATAAGGAATCTGAATTCCATTTTCATCAAGTTTCTTTTTAACTTCTTCAATCAGATCAAAGTTAACTGTCCAATAATCCGGGGATTTTACCCAAGCTCTTGCAACAAATACGAGCGCACTGTCTCCGTGTCTTGTAAGTCTGACCATCGGAGCGGGATCGTCGAGAGTAAGCTCATGTGCCGTGAGACAATCCATGATAACCTGTTTTGTCTTGTCTATGTCGGAGTTGTATGCAACAGAGAATTCGAAATCCACTCTTCTTGTATCTTTCACGCTGAAGTTTGTGATTGTTGAATTAGCAAGCGTACCATTCGGTATGGTGATTCTCTTGTTGTCGACCGTGACGATTTTTGTATAGAAGATGCCGATGTCTTCAACAGTACCCATAGCATTTCCGTCTGTGATGAAATCTCCGATTATAAACGGCTTGAATATGATGAGCATAATGCCGCCGGCTAGATTTGAAAGGCTTCCCTGGACAGCCATGCCTATAGCCAGGCCTCCTGTTGTGAGAATAGCTACAAATGAGGTCATCGGAACACCGAGTATTGATGCAACTACTATGACAATCAAGGCTGTGAGAATAACTCTGATCAGGCCGCTGATGAGTTTCTGGGTTGCGGGCGGGAAAGTCTGAAACTTCTTGCCTTTTGAAATTGCCTTGGTGAGTTTCTTTGTAAGCCAGAGGCCAACAATCAGAATCAGGACGGCTGCCAGGATTCTGACTCCCATTGTTGCTGCATAGTCTGCGATTTTTGCCCACAGTGATGAAAAGAATGAAGCAACAGATGTGTCTTCTTCAATTGCACCTATTGTTTCTATTGCAGTTGTTTCGACTTCTTCAAACAAGAAGCCAATGCTGTTGTGTAACATTTGCCAAATTCCTTTCTATATTTAAATTTTTATTCTACGTCTGTCAGTGAAAGAGCCAGTTCGCTCAACGCTTTTTCGTCTGCAAGTGCAGGTGCTCCGGACATCGGTTCCGATGCATTCTGAACTTTCGGGAACGCTATTACGTCTCTCAGGCTGTCGGCATGACACATGATCATGGAGAGTCTGTCGAGACCGATTCCCGCGCCTCCGTGCGGCGGTGCTCCGTACTTGTATGCTTCGACAAGGAATCCGAATTTTGCTTCTATTTCCTCCTGTGAGAGTCCTAGAGATTCGAACATCTTCTGCTGGAGTTCAACGTCGTTTATTCTCATGGATCCGGAGAGAAGCTCTGTTCCGTTGAGAACGAGGTCGTATGAAGTTGCTCTTACGCTTGCGGGATCGCTGTCTATATACGGCAGGCACTCCGGAAGAGGCATTGTGAAAGGATGGTGCATTGCAACCCATTTGCCGCTCTCTTCGTCCCACTCAAAGAACGGAAATTCTGTTATCCATAGGAAGTTGAATGTGTCTTCCGGTATAATCTCGAGCTTGCGGGCAACAATCTGTCTGAGTGCTCCGAGGACAGGAAGTGTGACTTTGTCCTTGTCTGCTATGATAAGGGCACAATCGCCTTTTTTCATTGCAAGTTTTGAAATGATTGCATCGAGTTCGCCTTCGCCCAGGAGTTTTGCAAATGAACATGTGGGTTCATCTTCAACCCATCTTATGTATGCAAGACCTTTTGCACCGATTCCTTTTGCGTGTTCTGTCAGTTTGTCTATTTCTTTTCTTGAAAGCTTTTCTGATGCATTTTCTGCAACAATTGCTCTTACGCTTCCGCCAGACTGAACGGTGGAAGAGAATACTGAGAATGCACTGTTCTTCACAACGTCGGAAATGTTCTGGATTTCCATTCCGTATCTCGTATCAGGCTTGTCTGAACCGAATCTGTTCATTGCGTCAGCAAATGTCATTCTTACGAGCGGTCCCGGAATGTCTCTGTTCAATACTTTCTTGAACAGGTATGTTACAAATCCCTCAATCATGTCCATGATGTCGTTCTGATCAACAAAGGACATCTCAAGGTCTATCTGTGTGAATTCAGGCTGTCTGTCAGCTCTCAGATCTTCGTCTCTGAAACATCTTGCGAGCTGAATGTATCTGTCAAAGCCTGCGACCATCAGCAGCTGCTTATACATCTGAGGGCTCTGGGGAAGTGCATAGAAGTGACCATGGTGAATTCTTGAAGGAACCACATAGTCTCTTGCACCTTCCGGAGTAGGCTTAATCATCATAGGAGTTTCAATCTCTATGAATCCGTTTTTGTAGAAGTATTCACGGGCTGCGAGTGCAATTTCATGTCTCATCAGAATGTTCTTTGTGAGAACCTGTCTTCTGAGGTCAAGATATCTGTATTTGAGTGCCAGATCATCTCTTACGTTTGAGTCGTCGAGGATTTCAAACGGAGTTGTCTGAGCTGCGGATATAATCCTGAACTCTGTAACAAATATCTCTATTTCGCCTGTTGCCATTGTCTTGTTGACAGCACCTTCGCCTCTCGGTCTTACTACACCGTGAGCGGCGATTACGTATTCTGTACGTGTCTTTTTTGCTTTCTCTATAAGTTCCGGCGGAGTCTGTGTATCAAAAGCGAGCTGAACTATGCCTGTTCTATCTCTTAAGTCAATGAACAGAAGGCTTCCCAGGTCACGTGTTTTGGCTGCCCAGCCAAGAGCACATACTTCCTTGCCAATGTCTTCTTTTGTAAACTCTCCGCAGTATTTTGTGCGTCTGTCGTTTTTCTGCAGCATTTCTGCCATGTGATTTACTTCCTTTCGATTATCTTAGATACTCGGCAACTTTTTCGAGTGCGACTTCTTCCTGTTCGCCTGTTCCGAGATTCTTAACTGTAACTGTGTTGTTTGTTTCTTCTGTTTCGCCTACCGCAAGTGCGAAGTCGGCTTCGATTCTGGATGCATATTTGAATTTTGCTTTTCCGGATTTGTCTGACCAGAACACATCGCAGCGTATGCCTGCTTTTCTCACTTCGGATACCACTTTGGCTGCATATGCATATCTGTCGTTGTCCATCGGAAGTACAACTGCGGATTTTTCTTTCTTTGTCAGAGAACCGAGCATGTCGTTTTCTTTCAGAAGAGAGAAGAGTCTTGTTGTTCCGATTGAGATTCCGACTCCGGGCATCACCTTGTCTGAGTAGTAGCCTGTGAGGTTGTCATATCTTCCGCCTGAACAGACCGAACCGAAGTTCTCGTGTCCGATGAGATTTGTCTCATAAACAGTTCCTGTGTAGTAATCAAGGCCTCTTGCAATCGACAGGTCTATTTTGAGGTTCTTTTCATCTGTTCCGAGCTGAACCGCCATTGTGACCACCGTGTCTAGTTCTTCGACACCGAGGCTGTAGAGTTCACCTGCATCTATCTTTTTCAGGGCTTTGATTTTGTCTGAATTGCTTCCTGAGATTGAAACAAAATCCAGTATATCGGAGATTTGTTTATCATCGGCGCCTACCTCTTTAAGCTCAGCTTTGACTTTGTCCAGGCCCATCTTTTCAAGCTTGTCAATGACTCTCAGTATCTCAGTAATCTTGTTAGATAGGCCGAGATATCCGAAGAATCCCGAAAGAATCTTTCTGTTGTTGATTCTAATTACGAAATCCCCGAGGTCGAGAGTCTTCATAACGTCGAATATGAGTGATGTCATTTCGGCATCGTAGCATATATCCAGCGACTCAGAACCTATTACGTCAGCATCGCACTGGTAAAACTCGCGGAATCTGCCTTTCTGCGGCCTTTCTCCTCTGAACACCTTGCTGTTCTGACTTCTTTTGAACGGGAATACGAGATCCTGGCTGTGCTGAGCAACATATCTGGCAAGCGGAACTGTTAGATCGAATCTCATAGAAAGATCGTTGTCATAGTGGTTGAATCTGTATATCTGTTTTTCGGTTTCTCCGCCTGCTTTTGCAAGGAGAACTTCGGAAAATTCAAGTACCGGAGTGTCAATGGAGAAGAACCCGTATTTTTTGTATGTTTCGTTAATCTTGTCCGTCAGGGAATCGAATAATAACTGATCCTGAGGGAGCAGTTCACAGAAGCCCTGAAGGATTCTCGGTGTTGTCTTGTCTGCCATCTTCTTTACCTCATTAAGTTGATACAAGTATTTTATATCACAACGCGCGTTTTTTCAAGAAAATGCGAGTAGATATTTCATATTTCGTAGATATGTTTCCATTTGGTTGTATTGGCGAGAGTAATAGTGTAAAATATGAATAGACAAGGAGATTGATAATTATGAAAAGAACAGTGTGTTTTATTCCAGTGCTGATAGTAGTGTTATTGCTACTGTTTGTGTCTTGCAATCTTACCGAAAACAAGAAAATAATAAGTGAAGAATCCACGGAAGTAATAACTGTAAACGAAACTCAAGAAACAGAGATTGCAACATTCTTTTCTTCAACAGAAACAATTACAACTGAAACCAGTGCCGTAGATGAAACGGAAAACTCCGAAACACAAATAGTGCCGACACATGTGAGTTATTGGGATAATCTAATGTACCATCAACCGACTGGAGAAGAAATGCAGCTGATTCACAAGGGTATGTCTTTCTTTGAGGTTGTTGATGTCATAGGAATGCCACATATGTTGGATCCAGATGACTCAAGTCTTACTGAATATGGCAGAGTTTGGGTGACAACAAATGGAGATTCTTATTGTCTATCTTTTTCATTGGATAAAGACGTAGATGTTGACAATCTAAATTCTCAAACAGAGTTTTACAGCCATTTGAATCTCGTTGAAAATCCATATATCGTAAAAACGAGACTAATGCATGAAGTTTCATCGAAAATTGCTTCGCATACAATAGATGGAGTAGATTATTATCAACTCCAAAAACACTCAGACTACTATATTACAGAACCTAACACAGATGTTAGATTTGTTGAAGTAGTGTATAAAATCATAGATGGTCAACCTGTTGATGTGACTGATGATTGTATATTTTTCGATGATTTCTTCGACTGGAATTTGGAGCATCAACCAACGATTGAAGAAATTGGTTTGATTCACGACGGAATGACTTATCCAGAAGTTGAGGCTATTATCGGGAAACCACACAGAAATGATCCAAACACTCGAACTCTATATATCTGGGTAACGAGTGAAGGTAATGACTATGCTATATATTTTAAGAATACAATTACAATGGCGCAATCTCCACTATTCCTTTGGAATTCTCCGTATATTCATTACAGATATTCGGAATATACAAGTACCTTGTACATCAATGGGGACAATAGGTTTTCTTGTGCATTAATGAGAATAAAAACTCACTTCTGTTCAATAAGAGGTGATTACGATTGGCCTTTTTCCTCATCTAGTGAGGTGTATTGCACAATTGATGGTGATAACTACTACCAAATTGACAAGCATTTGAACTATTTTCTTACCGTTCCTTCTACTGTTGTTGATTATACATGCACTGTTTACAAGATTATTGATGGCCACCCTGTTGATGTGACTGATGACTGTGATTGGAATGGTTCAATAAACAATTATTGGGGGAGTTGGCAACCAAAATGTGACTGATTCATGGGTGGAATTTTTCAGTATTGTTCTGTATGGGTTGCGCAAATAAAGTCTAGGAGGAAACATGAGAAAGAGCACCATGATTTCAGGCAAGAATACGCCGATATCCGCTATTTACGGTATCGGTGAAAAACGTGCTGCGCTTTTTTCAAAACTCGGCATCAACAATGCCGGGGATCTCGTCTACTATTTCCCCAGAGGCTATGAGAACAGGGGCAATATAAAGACAGTTGAAGAAGTGGAAGACGGAGAAGTCTGTTCACTTGAACTGACAGTCTCAGCCAAACCTAAGTCTGTCCTCATAAAACGCGGAATGACCCTGACAAAACTGTCTGGATTTGACGAGACAGGCAAGTGCTCCATTACCTACTTCAACCAGCCGTATATGGACAAGGCTCTTGTCCAGGGTGAGACATACAGATTCTACGGCAAGATAGAAAAGAAGAACAAAGCCGTGTTCATGTCAAGCCCAATAGCTGACAATATGAGAGAAGCAGACGAAAAGAGCCTCTACGCC
>JAILLB010000002.1 GCA_024693345.1 Clostridiales bacterium | reverse complement strand
AAATCCGACCATAAAACTGTAACTCTTAGTAATATTGCATGCAAAATACAGAATGGTCTTCTTCGTTTTCCCAAATGCAAGGAAAAACTTGATGTTTCAATAATGCCCCATTTTGGAGATAAGCTGATTGAAGTCCGTATTGTTCCATATTGCGGTATATACCAGATTCAGATAGTCACCGATGACGGCGTCAAAAATATCAATGACTCATTGTGCAATAACGTCAAAGACATACCATCTGAAGCCGGTGTAGCCATGCTGGATCCAGGGATCCGAAACTTTGCAACCATAACAGACAATAAGGGGAATACACCCATTATAGTCAAGGGCGAAGTATTGGTATCTGCTAACCAGTGGTACAACAAACAAATGTCAAAACTCCGCAGTATACAAATGCTTGGACATGATCCAAAGACATTCCATCCTAAGACAACAAAGCAAATGAATGCTTTGTCAAGAAAACGTGATGCATTCTTAACAGATACATTCTACAAGATTGCACATTATGTATTCAGGACAATGACTGAAAGAAACCTCAATTACCTTATTGTGGGTAAGAATACCGGATGGAAACAGGAAGTTAACATAGGACACAAGAACAATCAGGAGTTTGTGAACATTCCTCATTCCAGATTCATTTCCATTCTGCATTCAGTATCAAGAAACTACCTTGTAAAAGTATTTGACCAGGAAGAAAGTTACACGTCAAAAGCAAGCTTTCTGGATAATAATGTAATGCCCGAAACGTTCAATAATGCCGAAGAAGTTGAATTCTCAGGTAGACGTATCAAGCGTGGATTGTATAGATCCGGAAATGGAACTCTCATCAATGCTGATGTAAATGGAGCAATGAATATTGGAAGAAAAGCAAATGAAAGAATCTTTAACACAGTCCAAGATTTCTCCTACCTAACAAAAACCATATCCATTTGTGAATTCTCAGATTTGAATCCATCATCAAAGCATCACAAAGCAATTACGATGGCATAATTAGACAATAAAACGTATCTCCTGTAACAAGGAGTAGCGGGTGTGTGTCCACCCTGTGTATGGGCGAAGATATCTTAGCCCTTCACGAAGCTCGTGACTTTAGTCGTGAGTGGTTCACTTGCAAAGACATGCTATATAATATCGAGTACAATTATTATTTGTACCATGATTTTTTACCTTCTAGTATTGTTTGGTGTTATTACACAAGATATTTTCCCACAGGATTATATTCCCGCAAGTTCCAAATTTATCATACTTCGAATCAATATCAATTGGATTGCAATAGTGATATCTTTTGTAATTGGGAGTGTTAGAACACAATAGTTGTTTATGCACCTTCCAAACCAATGGGTTGTAAGTTCCTTAATCCTCTTACAAAGATTCAAAATGAATACTTGGGAACTTGAACATACCTAAGATTTTTTGTTGATTGCTTTTGTATGGCACAATTCTAATTACTATTTGGGTTATATACCAAAAACAAAAAAAGAGGCACTCCCGCCAACGATACCAAGTTCGTTGATACGGAGTGCCTTTTGAATGCCATAGTTTGTGCTTAAATCAGGTCATTTCCTCTATATGATTAATATATTCAAGTGTTTTCAATGCTTCAATTATCTCTTCATGTGTTTTGTATTTTTTGAGTTCTTTGCTCTTTATCGTTACGGTAACAGTATAAACGCTGAGTCCTGAACCTATGTATGCTGGATTTGATTCGATGTCATCAATTCTGAGTCCCAGGCTTCTAATTGTTGCAACAAAGTCCTGAAGATTGGATTTGTTTTTGAGTTCCAGGTGAAGTTCAAAGTGGTTTGATCTGTCCTTCAAGAACTTCTCAGCACTCGGAATTGCAGCAAGTATAACATAAAGAATAATCGTGCAGATAATTGTTATTGTGTAAAGTCCGGATCCGCAAAGAACGCCCAAAAGGCTGCAGACCCAAAGACCTGCTGAAGTCGTAAGACCTTTGATCTGGCTTCTTGAACTGTAGAGAATTGAGTTGCCGCTTAAAAGAGCGGATGAGATAACTGCAACTGCTGACAGTATAGGAAGATTTGTCAGGGTTTTCTCCATGAGAAACAAGTCGATTATCATGGCGATGGTTCCCGAGAAGGTTACGAGCAAGAATGTTCTCAATCCGGCAGAATGACGTTTCTGAGCTCTTTCACATCCGACAAGAGCGCCGATGGCAAGGGCAAGCGCCAGTCTTACCAGCACAGCGTAAATTGTTAGGCTGTTATCAATATTCAGTAATGAAACTATAGGATCTACCATAATACCTATTTCCTCCCAAAGTGTCGTTTTCGTTTATAGTTGAAGTTTTCATATTGTTCTTCAGCTGCTTCGTTGAATGCCTGTTCTTCCTCGGATGTAGCCTGAGGATGTTCGGGCAGAGTTTTCTGTATTTCCTGTATCTGATCGATCAGTATCTCTACCTGGCTCTTCTGATGTTTATCGGTTTCTGAAACAGGAACCACTTCGTCTATGTTTTCTGAATATGAACCGGTCTTGTACAGTGCAAATTTGCCGCATGCAGGACCTATCAGTTCGTACAGGATGCTTACTGAGATAATTATTGTCTGAAGTGCATCTCCCATACCAGGTCCCAGGGTTCTTGCACCGAGTGTGGCAAGTCCTATGGCAACACTTGCCTGTGGTATTAAGGCAAGTCCGAGATAATTACGCACTTTCCTGTCCTTCTTAACTATGGCTGAACCTGCAAATGAACCGAGGTATTTTCCCGCTATTCTTACAAGGAAGTACAATATACCTATTACAATCAGAGGTGTTGCACCTATGCTTGAAGAGGTCTGGAAAAGTGTTCCGAGATTGAAGTTTGCACCTGATCTTACAAAGAACAAAAGCAGTATAGGCGGGCTGAAGTAGCTCAGCTGCTTGAACAGTTTGTCATCCTTTGCCGTGTTGACATATATCATACCCATTGCCATACATCCTAGAAGAGGAGATATTTCAAGGGCAACGCATATACCGCAGAACGAGAACAGCACTGCTATTGCTATAATCAGTCTGTTGTCATTTGAACGCTTGGATGAAATAAGGAATTTAAGAACCCATCCGAACAGACCGCCGAGTAACATGCACACGATATTAAGAAGTACCGGTACCATGACGCTTGAAAAGCTTATGCCATTCGAAGATTTTGCAAATGCAATTGAAATCGTGATGCTGAATGCAGTGAGAGCAACAACATCGTCAATCGCTATAACCTGAAGAAGTGTGTCTACAAAATCTCCTTTTGATTTTGTCTGCTTTATTGTCATGAGTGTTGAGGCAGGTGCTGTTGCCATTGCCAGGGCAGAGATGACAATCGAGAACTCAATGTTGAGTCTGAGAATAAAGAATGTGACTATGAACACAAGAACCGAAGAGAGAAGCGCTTCAAAAAGCGTTATAACAATAACCTTCGGTCCGTTTTTCTTCAGAACGCTGAACTTGAAGAACTGGCCTGTACCGAATGCAATGAAAGCAAGTGCGATGTCGGCCATGAAGTCCATTCCCTGGATCACAGAGGGATGAACAAGCTTCAGACAATAAGGTCCGATCAGTATTCCCGCTATGATATATCCGGTAACATTCGGGAGATGGAGCAGTTTAGTGAGTCTAGTCATTGCAAATCCGCTGAAGAGCATAATTGCGATTGACATCACTATTATCATTGTTTCAGAAGTAATACCTTGATAAATGTCAGGCATGCAGAATCCCCCTTTCCGAGTATATTTATTAATTATAGACGAAAAATAAAATAAAGCAAGTGAAATTTGTATATTATTACAAACATAGGAGTATTCCTTTATTACTAAAGTGTGCATTTTCACAAGAAATGCACACTGTTTCGTTTTGTCCGGAAAATCAACATTAAGACAAAAAACAACATAAATTATCAACATAAAACAACACAAAACAACATAATATCCACATAATAAAACAAAAATTGTGGTAAATATGTCAAAAATTGCAACATTGTGTGGGAAACTCTGTTGATAAACTGTGGAAACAAACAACAAAAATTGTATAAAACAACATAAAATGTGGGATATTATTTTGAAAAATGTGGTATTTTGATAAAATGTTGTTGATTTTTTGACAAATAATGTTGACAAAAAACAACATATGTGATATTCTAAGCTCGAAGTATAACCGATACTTCTCGAAATCTATGCCCGTTTTAGCATCACAAACGGGAAAAATCTGAGGAATGCGAGGAAATTTAACTTGAAAACATTCTACACAGACAAGATTGCCAAGAGCGATAGAATTCCGGCATTGGTAGAAGATCTTTACCGCAAAATGCCCGAAATTGAATCGGACAGAGCAGTTCTTATTACAGAATCATATAAGGAGACAGAGGGTGAACCGATGATTACCAGAAGAGCAAAGGCATTTGCTCACATTCTGGAAAACATCCCGATAACAATAAGAAGCAAAGAACTAATTGTGGGTTCAGCTACTAAAGCTCCGAGAGGATGCCAGGTTTTCCCGGAATACTCATTCGAGTGGCTTGAATCCGAATTCGATACTGTTGCAACACGTATTGCGGATCCATTCTATATTGCCGATGAGACGAAGAAGACTCTTCATGAGGTATATAAATATTGGAAGGGAAAGACAACGAGCGAACTTGCAACTTCCTACATGGTTCCGGAAGCTTTCGAAGCTTTCCAGCACAACATGTATACTCCCGGTAACTATTTCTTCAATGGTGTCGGACATATAACTGTAAATTACGGCAAGGTTCTCAGAGAGGGTTATCTCGGAATCATCCGCGAGGCCAAGGAAGCCAGGGAAAAACTCGATATTGGTGATGCAGACTATAACAAGAGAGTTCATTTCCTCGATGCAGTTGTTTTGAGTTGTGAATCGGTAATTAAGTATGCAAAGAGATATTCGGCTCTGGCAATGTCCGAAGCCAAGACATGCTCAGACGTAAAGAGAAGAGCTGAACTCGAAGATATAGCAAGAATATGTGATTACGTACCGGAACACGGTGCAACATCATTCAAAGAAGCGCTCCAGAGTTTCTGGTTTATTCAGATGCTGCTTCAGATGGAATCAAGCGGACACTCAATTTCACCCGGAAGATTCGATCAGTACATGTATCCGTACTTCAAAGCAGATCTTGATGCAGGAAAGATAACAAGAGAAAGCGCTCAGGAACTGATTGACTGCGTATGGGTCAAGCTCAATGACTTGAACAAGTGCAGAGACGCAGTCAGTGCAGAGGGATTTGCAGGTTACAGCCTGTTCCAGAACCTCATAGTAGGAGGACAGGATGAAGACGGAATTGATGCAACAAACGACTTGTCATTCATGTGCATCACAGCAACCGAACACGTATTCCTCCCGCAGCCTTCATTCTCAATAAGAGTCTGGAACGGTTCTCCTCACTCACTGCTTTTGAGAGCAGCAGAACTCACAAGAACCGGAATCGGTTTCCCGGCTTATTACAACGACGAAGTAATCATCCCTCAGCTCATAAGCAGAGGACTGACTGTACAGGAAGCTAGAAACTACAACATTATCGGATGTGTTGAACCTCAGACTTCAGGCAAGACAGACGGTTGGCACGATGCAGCATTCTTCAATATGTGCAGACCTCTTGAACTGGTCTTCTCAAACGGTGTTGACAAAGGCGTTCAGATCGGACCTAAGACAGGCGACGTAACAAAGATGACTTCTTTTGAAGAATTCTACGGCGCTTACAAGACACAGATAGAATACTTCATCAAGTTGCTTGTCAACTCAATCAACGCAATAGATGTGGCTCACGCAGAGAGATGCCCGCTGCCGTTTGAATCATGCATGGTTGACGACTGTATTGCAAAAGGAAAGAGCATTCAGGAGGGCGGAGCAAAGTACAATTTCTCAGGTCCTCAGGGATTCGGTGTTGCAAACATGGCAGACTCACTGTGGGCAGTTAAGTCATTGGTGTTTGAACAGCACAAATACACACTTGCTGATTTCAAAGAGGCAATAGACAACAACTACGGCGAAGATATGGATGCGCACTTTGCCGAGAAACTAACAAAAGAAGCGGTTAAAGAAGTAATTGCAAGCGGCAGAACGGTTTCCGAAAGCGACGTTGCAAAGATCTTTACCGAAATAAGAAAGAACAGATGCTCGGATGCTGATAAGGCTAAATACCGCAAGCTCCGTGAAGATATTGAAGCACTTCCGAAATTCGGAAATGACATCAGTGAAGTAGACAAGTTTGCACGCGATGTAACCTACTGTTACACAAGACCGATGGAAACTTACAAGAACCCGAGGGGCGGAATGTTCCAGGCAGGTTTGTATCCTGTATCCGCAAACGTTCTGCTCGGCGGTCAGACCGGAGGCACCCCGGACGGAAGACTTTCATTCACACCTGTTGCAGACGGCGTAAGCCCGGCAGCGGGAAGAGATGTCAAGGGACCGACCGCGGCTGCTAACTCGGTTGCATGTATAGACCACTTCATAGCATCAAACGGAACACTGTTTAACATGAAGTTCCACCCGACAGCTCTCGCTGGTCAGCAGGGACTTGAAAACTTCGTTTCACTTGTCAGGGGATACTTTGACAAGAAGGGATCACACATGCAGTTCAATGTCGTTTCAAGAGAAACGCTGAGAGATGCACAGAAGAATCCGGATAAATACCGCTCACTCGTTGTCAGGGTGGCAGGGTACAGTGCATTGTTCACAACCCTTTCAAGAGCACTTCAGGACGACATTATCAAACGTACGGAACAAGGAGGCTTTTGATGGAGGAATATCTGAACACTAAAGGCAGAATATTTGATATTCAGCGCTTTTCTGTCCACGATGGTCCGGGAATCAGAACAATAGTTTTCCTAAAAGGTTGTTATCTGAGATGCAGATGGTGCTGCAACCCAGAGTCACAGGAATACGAAATTCAGCAGATGACTATGGGAGGCAAAACAAAAACGGTTGGCAGAGATGTTACGGTTGCTGAAGTAATGGAAGAAGTCGAAAGAGACAGAGTCTATTACGACAGGTCCGGTGGTGGTATGACTCTCTCCGGAGGTGAATCGCTCGCCCAACCGAAATTTGCACCAGCTCTTCTGAGAGCAGCAAAAGAATCGGGAATCAACACTGCAATGGAATCCACGGGTTTTGCAAAGTACGAAATAATACAGACATATCTTCCGTACCTTGATCTGTACCTAATGGACATAAAGCACATGAACAGTGAAAAGCACAAAGCATTCACTACTCAGTCAAATGAACTGATTCTTGAAAACGCAAGAAAAATAGCAAAGGATGCAAAGAAGCTCATAATTCGAACACCGGTTATTCCAACTTTCAACGATTCGCCCGAAGAAATCAGGGAAATTGCAAAGTTCGCCAAATCACTCGGAACAGTAGAAGAGATGCACATTCTTCCATACCACAGACTCGGAACAGACAAGTATGCGGGACTCGGAAGACAGTACACACTCTCATCGATAGAGCCGCCATCCAAGGAACATATGGACAGACTGCTGGAAGTGGTCAAATCTGAGGGCCTGAAAGGCCAGATAGGAGGTTAGTTGTGGATATAGATAAGTTTGACAAAGAAGGCAAGATGCGAATTATCCAGGAAGGTGTTCCCGGAAAGCAGATTACCATATCACACATAATCGCAAATCCTGACAGACTCCTGTATAGAAAACTCGGACTTGATCCATCAGTCGACTATAGTGCGACAGCAATCGGAATTATAACAATCTGTCCCAGCGAAACAGCAATAATAGCTGCAGATTTGTGTATAAAAGCAAGTGCAGCTCAGCTTGGTTTTGTTGACAGATTCAGTGGAACGGTCATCATAACCGGAACAGTTTCCGAAGTTGAGTCATCACTTAAAGCAGTTAACACTTACTGTAAAGAAGTATTGGGCTTTGCCGTATGCGAAGTGACAAAGACATGAAAAAGATTATTTTCCTTGGCCGAAGCGGCGTAGGAAAAACAACATTAAAACAGGCTCTTACAAACGAAAAGATTGAGTATCACAAAACACAATACATCGACTGGAAAGACAAGATCATCGATACACCCGGTGAATACGTCGAGAACAGAAACCTCAGCAGCGCTCTAGGTCTCTATGCATATGAAGCCGATGTCGTGGCACTGCTGCTGGCGGCAGATGACTGGTTTTCGGTATACTCTCCGAACATGGCCGGAATGGTCAACAGAGACGTTGTCGGAGTCGTAACGAAAATCGACCTTGCCGATCCCCGAAAGGCCGAAGAGTGGCTGAAGCTTGCCGGATGCCACAAGATATTCAAAGTCAATTCCATCACAAAAGAGGGAGTTAGAGAAATCGAAGAATACCTCGGATGGATTGACGAAAACGGGGATCCTAAAACCGAAAAATAAAAAGAATCACATATAAGGAGATACTTATTATGTCAAACGTAAATGAGTACGAAATCAAAAAACAAATGTGCGACATAGGCAGAAGAATCTACAACCGCGGAATGGTTGCTGCCAATGACGGAAACATCTCCGTAAAACTCAACGACCATGAGTTTTTATGCACACCTACCGGTGTTTCAAAGGGATTTATGACACCGGAATACATCTGTAAAGTTGATGAGAACGGAAAAGTTATCCAGGCTAACGGAGCTTTCAAACCATCATCTGAAATCAAGATGCACATGAGAGTTTATCAGAAGAGACCTGATGTACAGAGTGTTGTACACGCTCATCCTCTCTATGCAACAAGTTTTGCAATCGCAGGCATTCCGCTTACACAGCCTATCATGCCTGAAGCAGTAATAGCACTCGGTTGTGTACCGATAGCTAAATACGGCTGTCCTTCAACAGAAGAGATACCGGACGCAGTAGAAGAGTATCTTCCTTATTTCGATGCAGTTCTTCTTGAAAACCATGGCGCTCTTACTTATTCAGATTCACTTCTTGCAGCATACATGAAGATGGAATCAGTCGAGTTCTATGCAAGACTTCTTTATCAGTCAAGAGTACTTGGCGGACCAAAGGAATTTACTCCGGAACAGGTTGAACAGCTCTATGAAATCAGAAGAAAATTCGGTATGAAGGGTAAACATCCTGCAAACCTCTGCCCGAACCTCAAGGAAGGTAAGCCGAGCTGCCACAACTGCGGCACATGCACTGGAAGCTGCGGCGGTTCAGCAAGAACAGCCAATCCGACAGGTGCTTCCATGGAGGAAGAAGCTCTCGTATCTGAAATAACAAAGAGAGTACTTGCTCAGCTGGGAAAATAAGTTATGAACGAGCAGCTTATTAAAAAAACGGTTGAAAACGTATTGAGAGAATACTTGAGACCGTCAGATGATATGACGCTTGCTGCTGCTCAGGCGCTTAGCCGTAAAGTCAGGGAAAGAGCAAAGGAACTTGGGGTAAACGCAGTTGTTGCAATAGCCAACAAGGGCGGCAATCCAGTTTTGGTCGAATGTTCCGACAACTCTTTCATTGCCAGTTACGACATAGCGTTAAACAAAGCATATACATCAGTGGCACTGAAGATGACGACAAAAGAATTGAGCCAGCTGGCAAAACCGGGCGGTTCACTTTACGGAATTCAGTTTACCAATGATGGAAAGATAGTAATATTCGGTGGCGGTGAGCCGTTAAAAAACAGTAAGGGTGAGATCATAGGAGGTCTTGGAGTGTCGGGCGGAACCGAAGTCCAGGATACAGGTCTTGCCGAATATGGCCGCGAAATATTTGAGAAAGGAAGCACTTAATTATGGATATCAATGCTGCTAACATTGAAGAGATTGTAAAGAAAGTACTTGCAGGTATGAATACAACCACTTCACCAGCAACCAGTGTCGGTGTTCCAAAGACAGCAAAAGTTGGAATGCTGACGGCCATTGAAAAAATGGAAGTCAAAGAATTTCCTATTCCGGAAGTCGGAGACGACGATATTCTCGTAAAAGTAGAAGGATGCGGAATCTGCGGAACAGATGCTCATGAATTCCGTAAGGACCCATTCGGACTTATCCCTGTTGCACTTGGACACGAAGGAACAGGCGAAATCGTAAAGATTGGTAAGAACGTAACCAAGGACAGTGCCGGCAAACCGATAGGAGTTGGCGACAAACTTGTTACATGTATGATTTTCAAGGACAACCCGGACATAACTATGTACGACTTGAACAAACAGAATGTCGGAGGAGCAGACGTTTATGGTCTTCTTCCTGACAACGATCCGAATAACCACCTCAAGGGATGGTTTTCAGATTACATTCTGATCAAGGGAAGTGCGGGTTCAACATTCTTCAACGTAAGTGATCTTGATCTCGATTCAAGAATTCTTATTGAGCCAAGTGCAGTTCTTGTTCATGCAGTTGAAAGAGCAAAGACAACAAACATTTTGAGATTTAATTCAAGAGTTGTAATCCAGGGATGCGGACCAATCGGTCTTCTCTGTGTTGCAGTTCTCAGAACTCTCGGAGTAGAGCACATCGTAACAGTAGACGGAAACCAGCAGAGACTTGATTTCTCTAAGAGAATGGGAGCTGAAGCAACAGTTAACTTCAAGGACTTCAAAGGAATTGAAGAACTCCAGAAAGGCGTCGTGAACGCATTTGGCGGACACCTAGCAGATTTCGGTTTCCAGTGTACAGGTTCACCTGCAGGACACTCAAACATCTACAAGTTTATCAGAAACGGTGGCGGGCTCTGCGAACTCGGATTCTTCATCAATGGCGGAGATGCAACAATCAATCCTCACTTTGATATCTGCTCAAAAGAACTGACGATGGTCGGATCATGGGTATATACACTGAGAGATTATGCCACAACATTTGACTTCCTCAAGAGAGCAAAGGGAATAGGTCTTCCGGTAACGGAACTCATAACACATAAGTTCCCGCTCAGCAGAATTCAGGAAGCATTTGAAACAAACGTAAGACAGGAAGGTCTGAAGATTGCTGTAATGGCAAATCAGTAAAGACCATTAATCATAGGAAACAGTAAACGGAGTAAAAAATGGGAAAAGCTGTTGGAATCATTGAAGTATATGGGCTGGTTGCAGCATTTGCGGCTTGCGATGCAGGTTGCAAAGCGGCTAATGTCACAGTTGAAAATTTTGATAAAAATAAACCTGCCAATGCTGACAAGTTGCCGGTACCGCTTCTGGTTGCCGTCAAATTCCGCGGCAATGTCGATGACGTAAAGGCTGCAGTAGATGCTGGACTTTCAGCAGCCGCAAGCGTCAGTGGCATAGTAACTCATTACATTATTCCTAATGTCGAAGAAGACACTGAGAAAATGCTCAAGCTGAACGGATTCGACAAAAACTAGAAAGTGTGAGTTATGAAAGCATTGGGATTTATAGAAATAACCGGTGTCGTAGCCGCACTTGATGCACTGGACATTATGTGCAAGTCTGCAAACGTAGAACTTGTCACATGGGAAAGAAAGCTCGGAGGAAGGTTGGTTACAATCATCGTTGAAGGCGATGTGTCAGCAGTCAACGCGGCGGTTGAAAACGCATCGACACTTGCAATCAAGAAACCTGTTGCCAAACTGGTTTTGGCAAATCCTCACGAGGAAACACGAAGAATTGTTGATCTCAGCGCTCAACGATTAAAAAAATAACGGAGATGGTATTATGGCCGCAACAAAAAGAACAGGTACATCAAACACAGTAGTATCCAAAGAAAAGACTGTCGGAACAACACCGGTTGTCAGTGAAAAAACTCCTGTTGAGCTTGAAGCATTGGGAATGGTAGAAACCAGAGGACTTGTTGCTGCAATTGAAGCAGCAGATGCAATGGTTAAAGCTGCCAATGTAACACTCATCGGAACAGAAAAAATCGGAAGCGGACTCGTATCAGTTATGGTCAGAGGTGACGTAGGCGCAGTTAATGCTGCTACAGAAGCAGGTGGCGCAAGAGCAGGAAAGCTCGGCGAAGTTATCGCAGTTCACGTAATTCCTCGTCCTCATTCTGATGTTGAGAAGATTCTTCCCAAACTGAAATAAGAAAAAGAAAAAAGAGAATATATTTTAAATGGAGGCAAAAAATATGACACTTGAAGCTTTAGGAATGGTAGAAACCAGAGGTCTTGTAGCTGCAATCGAAGCTGCAGATGCTATGGTAAAAGCTGCAAATGTTACACTCATCGGCACAGAGAAGATCGGTAGCGGACTCGTATCAGTTATGGTCAGAGGTGATGTCGGTGCAGTCAATGCAGCTACAGAAGCCGGTGGCAAAGCTGCTGGCAAACTCGGCGAAGTAATTGCAGTTCATGTAATTCCTCGTCCTCATTCTGACGTGGAGAAGATTCTTCCCGTACTCAAATAATAAAAAAAGAAAAAAGAAAAATAAAATTTAATGTGGAGGGACATTATGGCACTTGAAGCACTCGGAATGGTAGAAACCAGAGGACTTGTTGCTGCTATTGAAGCTGCAGATGCTATGGTAAAAGCAGCTAATGTTACTCTCATCGGCACAGAAAAGATCGGTAGCGGACTCGTATCCGTTATGGTTCGTGGCGATGTCGGTGCGGTTAACGCAGCAACCCAGGCCGGCGGTGCAGCTGCTGGCAAACTCGGCGAAGTAATTGCAATTCATGTAATTCCTCGTCCTCATTCAGACGTTGAAAAGATTCTTCCTGTTCTCAAATAATAGGAAATCTTCGAAAGTCTCAAAACCGTCTGCCGCTTAATTGCGGCAGACGGGAAACCAACCCATTGAAAGGAAAAGATTATGATAGTCGGAAAAGTTATTTGCAGCATTGTTTCGACTCGCAAGAATGAAAATCTTGTAGGCCATAAATTCATGGTAGTCGAACCATTGAATGAAATGGGCAATCCGGAAAACAAAATAGTTGCGATAGACAATATAGGCGCAGGAATTGGCGAACTCGTATTGGTTGCAACCGGAAGCGCAGCGAGAATAGGCTGCAATTTGGAATCATCACCTATAGACGCGGCAATTGTCGGTATAGTAGATGAAGGAATAGGAATATCAGGACTTAAGAAATGAATTACGAAGAGCTCACTGCAATAATGCGTGATGCCGGAATCGTAGGTGCAGGTGGAGCCGGTTTTCCATCATATGCAAAACTGGACAAGCGTGCCGATACGATAATACTTAACTGCGCGGAGTGCGAGCCACTTTTGAGACTGCACAGACAGCTTCTTGAAAGAAAAGCTTACGAAATACTCCAAGCACTCAATTTAATAGCGAAAACAGTCGGTGCAAAGCAGGTTATCATAGGTCTAAAAGCAGTATACAAAAAAACCATTGCGGCCTTGGAACCTCTTATGTCATCGTTTGATAATATGAGAATTTGCCCTTTCAGGGAAGTATATCCAGCAGGGGATGAAGTGATTCTGATATACGAAGCGACAGGCAGGGTTGTACAACCAGGTGCGCTCCCAATAACAGTCGGAGTCAACGTATTCAATGTTGAAACAGTATACAACCTGTACAGAGCAATCAACGGAAAACCGGTTACGCGTAAATACGTGACAGTAACCGGCGAAGTTAAAACCCCGGGAACATATTATGCTCCGATTGGTATGACAATCGGTGAATTGATAGCACTTTCCGGAGGCGAGACGACAGACAAACCGGCTTACTTGCTTGGCGGACCAATGATGGGAAATCTTGGTACGAAGAGTGATGTTGTCACTAAGACAACAAATGCTGTTATAGTATTGCCGGAAGATCATTACGTTGTACAAAGAAAACAAACAAAAGTATCGATTGACCTGAAGAGAGCAATGGCTTCTTGCAGTCAGTGCAGATACTGTACGGACATGTGTCCAAGACACCTTCTCGGACATCCCATTGATCCGGCAGAATTCATGAAGGTAGCATCAAACCACGACTGGCACAACATACTCCCGTATCTAAACTCGGCATTCTGTTCGAGCTGCGGTTTGTGTGAGATGTATTCATGCCACCAGGGATTATCACCCAGAAATCTTCTCGCCGTTGTCAAGAAGGGATTAAGAGCTGAGGGTGTTAAGCCGCCGGTGATTACAGAACCGGTCAAAGTGGTCAAAGACAGAGAATTGAAACAGGTTCCGCTGTCAAGACTGCGCAAGAGAATGGATCTCGAAAAATACAACAACTCAGCACCAATTTCAGACAATGAAATAAAGACCAAGAGAGTCAAAGTGATGCTGAATCAACACATAGGTGTTCCTGCCGTTGTTGATGTAAAAGTTGGTCAGGACGTAAAAGAGTATCAAGTACTCGCAAAAGCAGCTGAAGGAAAACTCAGCGTAAACATCCACTCACCTATAAACGGGCGTGTGGTTGAAATAACAGAAAAATTTATCATCGTTGAAGGATAGGAGGTTGTACTATGGCAAAAGCAATAGGTCTTGTTGAATACAAAACAGTGTCATCCGGTATGACCGCCGCTGACATCATGGTAAAGACATCAGAAGTGGACATCATACAGGCGGAAACGGTCTGCCCAGGTAAATTCTTTGTTTTGGTTGAAGGAGAACTGTCTGCAGTCAAGGCATCAGTCGAAGCAGCAAAGACACAACTCCCCGAGCAGCTTATTGACAGTTTCATTCTCGGTAATCCTCATGACTCCATATTTGGAGCAATCTGGGGAACAACGGTTATTGAACAGCCGAAATCACTGGGAATACTTGAAACATACTCAGTTGCTGCAGCAATTGTTGCTGCGGATAACGCAGCAAAGACTGCAAACATTCAGCTCGTTGAAATCAGACTTGCAAGAGGAATGTGCGGAAAATCATATATCCTTCTTACAGGTGAAGTATCTGCTGTTTCAGCATCGATAGAAAAGGCCAAAGCGGAAGCGGGAAAAGACGGTATGTTCCTCGACAGTTCAGTAATCGCCGGACCTGATCCCAAAGTATGGAATAAAGTTCTGTAAAACTAAGACATAAATAATCTAAAGAAGGGAGGAGTACTCATGTTAGCTATTGAACGACGCAATGCAATGCTCAATGCTCTGAGCATAGAAGGTAAAGTTGTTGTTTCCGAGTTGGCTAAGCAATTCGGTGTTACTGAAGAGACAATCAGACGTGATATCGAAAAGCTAGAAAAAGAAGGAAAAGCAAAAAAGACATATGGCGGAGCAGTTTCAAATGTTGCACCGAGTATTGACCTTCCATACAATGTCCGCAAAAAAGAAAACACGGATCTGAAACAGATAATAGCAGAAAACGTTGCGGCAATGATTAAGGACGGAGACCGTATCATGCTTGATGCATCATCTACCGCAATCTTTGTCACAAGAAAAATCAAACATAAGAAAAACATTACGGTTATAACAAACTCAGTTGAAATACTCATAGAACTCGCAGACAAGTCAGGATGGACAATCCTCTCAACCGGTGGTGCTCTAAAAGAAGGAGCATTTGCTCTGGGCGGGGCTACTGCTGAGAAGATGATAAGATGCCATCACGTGGATATGGCAATCTGTTCTGCAAAAGGAATTGATGAGAAAATGGGAATTACCGATTCCAATGAAAAAGATTCTGAAATGAAACAGGCAATCTACTCATCAGCAGATAAAAAAGTTCTTGTTCTTGACAGCACCAAGTTCAACAGAAAGTCATTTGTCAAAGTCTGTGATATCAGGGATGTAGACATAATAGTTACAGACAGCGAGCCCGATGAGAAATGGCGCAATCTCATCGAACAGAACGGCGTCAAACTAGTTTATTAATAGGAGAAAAGAATGAAGATATTGGTAATTAATGCTGGATCCTCATCACTAAAATACCAGCTTTTTGATATGGAAAAGGGTGAAGTGATGTCAAAGGGCGGATGTGAGAGAATCGGTGCAGGCGGTTCTATCACACACAAGGTTCCCGGACAGGAAAACTACTCGATGGATGTTGATCTTCCGACTCATGATGAAGCACTCCAGCTCGTGTTCTCACTTCTGACAGACAAGGTTCACGGAGTGATATCAGGAATTGATGAGATTTCGGCTGTCGGACACAGAGTTGCTCATGGTGGAGAGAAGTACACAAAATCATCGAGAGTAGACAAAGAGTTAATTGATTATCTTGAAACCATAGTTCCGATTAATCCTCTTCACGGACCTCCGGCAATACTTGGCATGAGAGCTTGTCTCAGACTTCTGCCAAATGTTCCGCAGGTTGCAGTATTCGATACTTCATTCTATTCCGAAATTGAAGATTACAGATACATATATGCACTCCCGTATGAATACTATACGGAAGACAAGATAAGAAGATACGGATTCCACGGAACTTCACACAGGTATGTTTCACAGAAGACAGCTGAGGTTCTCGGCAAAGACATTAAGGATTTGAAGATGATAACTTGTCATCTTGGAAATGGTTCTTCAATTACAGCAGTTGACGGCGGAAAAGCCATAGACACTTCCATGGGATTTACCCCCCAGGAGGGAATTGCTATGGGAACAAGATCAGGAAGCATTGATCCGACGATTATTCCTTACATCATGAAGAAGAGAAATATCTCACCTGATGAGATGTCGGATGTTCTGAATAAGAAATCAGGCTTACTCGGAATTACCGGCTTATCTAATGACTTCAGAAACTGTCTTGCTGCGGCACAATCCGGAAACAAGAGAGCAGAACTTGCTCTGAAGATACTGGCAAATGGTATAAAGAAACACATTGGAGCGTATGCCGCTGAAATGAACGGACTTGACGTTCTCGTGTTCACTGCAGGAATAGGCGAAAATCAGAGTGAAATACGCAGAATGACATGTGAAAACATGGAATGGCTCGGAATAGAAATTGACAATGACAAGAACGACAATTTCACAAGAGGTGTTCCGTTTGATATAACAAAAGAGGGCTCTAAGGTTAAAGTCATGATAGTTCCTACAGACGAGGAATACATGATAGCTCTGGACACTCAATCATTGGTTAAATAACACAGAATTTGTAGAGGTGTATTATGGCACAGATAACAGAAAATGAGATTAAGGAGATTGTTTCCAAGGTTATTGGTGAACTAAAATCCAGTAAGCCGGCTGAAAAGAACTGGGATTCAACTCAGTACAACGGCAGGAAGTTTATAGGCATCTTTGATGACATGAACGAGGCAATCGAGTCTGCAAACAGAAGTTATAAGATAATCCGCGCAATGAGTGTCGAAAACAGGGAAAAGATAATAACAGCCATCAGAAAACTCACTCGTGAAGAAGCGGCAATTATGGGTGAACTCGGTGTTGCAGAAACCGGAATGGGAAATCCCGAGCACAAAAGACTAAAACATATTCTTGTTGCAGACAAAACACCGGGCACTGAGGACATAGTTCCGACAGCCAAAACAGGTGACAACGGACTTACACTTATTGAAATGGCTCCATTCGGAGTTGTTGGTGCAATCACTCCGAGTACAAACCCGAGTGAAACCGTAATTTGCAACTCAATGGGCATGCTGGCAGCAGGAAATGCTGTAGTATTCAACCCTCATCCGAACGCAATCGCAACATCAAACTATGCCGTTGACTTGGTCAACAGAGCAAGCAAAATGGCGGGCGGACCGGAAGTACTGGTTTGCTCAATGAAGATGCCGACAATGGAATCGGCTGCAATTATGGAGTCACATCCGCTCATCAAACTTCTTGTTTGTACAGGCGGCCCGGGAGTTGTAAAAGCAGTTCTTTCTTCAGGAAAGAAAGCAATTGGTGCAGGTGCAGGAAATCCTCCAGTAATTGTTGACGATACAGCAGATATTCCGAAAGCAGCAAAAGATATTATTGACGGCTGTACATTCGATAACAATCTGCCATGCATTGCTGAAAAAGAAGTCTTCGTATTCAACAATGTTGCAGATCAGCTGATTGAAGGAATGAAGAGAGCCGGTTCTTACCAGATAACAAAAGAACAGGCAGATCAGCTTGCTAAGATTGTTCTTGTTGAAAAGACAAACAAAGCAGGAAAGACAGTCAAGACAGTTAGCCGTGAATGCGTAGGTCGTTCAGCACCGGTTCTTCTTGCAAAAATTGGAATAGAAGTCGGAAGCGATATTCGCTGCATCATAGCGGAAGTCGGTTTTGAACATGACTTTGTTCAGAATGAACTTATGATGCCGATTCTCGGAATCGTCAGAGTTAAAGATATCGACGAAGCCATAGAACTTGCATGCAAGGCAGAAGGCGGAAGAAGGCATTCAGCTCACATGCACTCAAAGAACATTGACAATCTGTCAAGGTTTGCAAGAGAAGTTGAAACTACAATTTTCGTAAAGAATGCTCCTTCTTATGCGGGAATAGGATTCGGCGGAGAAGGTCACACAACATTCACTATAGCAGGACCTACAGGAGAAGGCATTACATCTGCTCGTTCTTTCACAAGACAGCGCAGATGCGTAATGGCAGACAGTTTCAGAATTATATAACTTGAGGAAAACAATATGAACGTTGATGAAAAATACATTTCGGAGATAGTTGAAAAAGTTGTCAGAGAATGTGTCTCGGGCAAAACAATATCATCCGACGGAGATATTCCTGTTGGTGTATCAAACAGACATATACACCTTACACAGGAACATGTTGAAGTATTATTCGGAAAAGGGTACCAGCTTACCCCTCTAAAAGACCTGTCGCAACCGGGTCAATATGCTTGCAAGGAACAGCTCACACTAATCGGCCCGTCTCTTAGGGCAATTGAGGGTGTCAGAGTATTGGGACCTGTACGTAAACAGTCACAGGTAGAAATATCCAAAACAGATTCTTTTACATTGAAAGTTAAGCCTCCAGTAAGAGAATCTGGTGACCTTGCAGGATCAGCTCCGATTACAATTATTGGGCCCAAAGGACTGGTTCAGTTGAATGAAGGATGTATTCTTGCAAACAGACACATTCACATGAGTCCGGCAGATGGTGAAAGATACGGAGTCAAGGACGGAGACTATGTTTCTGTTGAAACTGTAGGTGAAGGAAAGAGAACGAAACTCTATGATGTTCAAATCAGAGTCAGTGATAAATTTATTCTCGAAATGCATCTGGACACTGATGATGCCAATGCCTGCGGAATCGGAAATGGTTCTAAAGTAAAACTAGTCAAAGACTGAAAACAAAAGACTGCAACCGACAGGTTGTAGCCTTTGCAAGGAGCTTATATGGAAAAGTATCCAGTAACAAAAGAAACTTCAAATGCCAGTTTGCCGGAGAATTATGAAGTTCCGGATATAGAGTTTCATAATATAAAAGAAAAACCTTTTTCGATTCATGGTCTGCTATGGGATGATGAACTCGGATTTGTGAGATTACCAAAGAAAATAGGGGAGACCGATGAGGTTCTGGACCTGATTCAGATGAATTCGGGCGGCAGAGTCATTTTCTCAACCGATTCTCAGTATGTGGCAATCAAAGTGTTATACAACGACAAATGCTGGTTTGCGGATCATATGACGTCAGTGGGTGCATGCGGATTTGATTTGTATGAAAAAGTCAGATCCGGAAGAGTTGATTACCAGGGCTCATTTATGCCCATTTTCAAGAACACTGACGGCTATTGCACTACAGTTAATCTTCACAGCAAAAAGCAGAGAAATCTTATAATCAATTTCCCGATGTTTGCAGGTGTCAGAGACATGTATGTGGGAGTCATAAAGGGAAGCACATTGGATGTAGGCAGTAAGTATAAAATTGAAAAGCCGGTTGTTTTCTACGGCTCATCAATTACACATGGAGCATGCGCGAGCAGACCCGGAATTTCTTATCCATCAATGCTTTCAATGAAGTATGATTTTGAATTTCTCAACATGGGATTTTCAGGACGCTGCAAAGGTCAGAAAGACACAGTTGAATACCTGGCATCTCTGGACATGAGTGTGTTTGTTCTGGATTATGATCACAACGCTCCAAATGAAGAACATCTCAAAAATACGCATTATTACGTATACGAGACAATCAGAAAAGCTCATCCGGACATTCCGATAGTAATGGCATCAAGACCGACTTATGACAACAAGGAATTCAACGGAGTAAAGAGAAGAGAAATCATCAACAAATCCTATCTCAAGGCAAAAGAAAATGGAGACAAAAATGTATATTTTGTAGATGGCAAAGTTAAATTTAAAGACTTCTACAAATCAGGATATACAGTTGACGGAGTTCATCCTACTGATGTTGGATTTGAAGTAATGACAAACGCGTTCATCGAACAGTTTGAAAAGTTTATAAGAAAAATCAAGTAGTTACAGGGTATATAGTATTTTGGGCTTTCACCCTGCCGCATGTCGGTGGATGGAAGCCCTATTGGATTCTCTATTATTCATTTGTTTTCATTTCGCATCTGTTGTATCAGATCTGACAAATATCCTTCTCTTACTCCTGCGCTGCTTACAACCACTTTTTCGGCACCTATGTATTTCATGATGCACTGCATTGCTGTTGCGCCTGCAATAATAGAGTCTTTTCTGTCCGGACATGCCCTGGATATTAGTTTATCGTGTTTGTTTCCATAGCAAAGAGCTTTTGCTGCGCCGATATATTTAGCGGCTGGCAGTGTTTTTCCGTCGGTAGATTTATCTTTTTCATCATCCAGAAAATATACCGTTCTTGCAATGGCTCTTCCTGTTCCGCCGATAATATATGCTGTTTTTGCACAGTTTCTGAATTTCTGATTGCTCCTCAATGTGTAATTGACGTGCTTAATAACTGCATCAAATTCCTCTTCTGTGGGGTATAGCGGATCTTTGAAAAACTTCTTTGAAAGAGCAAGAGAACCGACCGGAAGAGATATTGCGGGGCCGTTTTTGGACCCTGTGAAAGAAGCCAATTCTGTGCTTCCTCCTCCCATGTCTATAACACAGCTTGGAGTTATAACCGGAACTTTAAACCTTTCTCTTATTGCTATTCTGTCTAAAACAGATTCTCTTATTCCGGAAATAATTTCAACCTTGATTCCAAGTTCACGCATGATTCTTTCTATGATATCTCGTGCGTTGGAAACGCCCCTCAGACTTGCTGTCGCGAAAGAGACAAACATGTCAACCGGTATGGAGTTTGCGATTGATAAAAATTCCTTGAGAACGGTGAAAAGTTTCCCTTCACCATCTTTTGTCAGCTTTCCGTCGACCTTGTATCCTGCCAGGCCGAGGATGCTTCTTGCGTTGTCAATTACACTGAATTCCCCAGTGTCAATATTGACTTCATAAATGTTCATTCTGACGCTGTTGGCGCCTATGTCCGCTATGGCAATTTTAAGGGGTTCCAGTTCTTCGTTATAATCAAACATCTAAATTAAATCCGATGAATTGTGTGCCTTTGATTGTAATTGTTCCCGAATCACCAGGTTGAATAAACTGGTAGCAATCTTCAGATATCTGATACTCGGCTTTGTCCTTTGTGTCAAATTCAAAAGTCGCATAGTATCTCGGTATTTCTTTTTTGCGGGAAACGGCAAATTCATCCATTCTTTTGCTGAGCACCCGTGCGCTTGTCCTGATCTTTGGCATATGAGTGTTCTTTTTTATAGCCTTTGATGCAGTTATCATGGTGATTATCATCAATGCAAGTCCTACTGTGAAAAAAACAGCAAAGATTGCAATCAAAATTGCGTTAGCGTCCATGCAAAAGAGCCCTTTCTGTAATATCAGTTGAATTATACATTAACGATGACAATTTGACAAGAAAAAACCACACAAAAGCCTTGCGACTGATGTGTGGCAAATGATTATCTTCCGTATTCCTTGTTGAACTTTTTAATCTTTTCTGCAAGTTTTTTGCTTGTATATCCTGTATACCTTGCTCCCCAGTTTCCAACAGAAGTTCCTGGTGAGTTGATTTTTCCTTCAACACCTGCTCCAAGCCAGTCAGCTATCGGTATTACAGCGTAGTCCGCAATTGAAGAATAAACCGCGCGTATAAGCGAATCGACAGGCTGTCTTCTGTCCAGATGAATGAACTTTCCTATAATGTCTCTGTACTCTTCAGGCTGGAAACTCCAGAATGCTTTTGATGTATCATTGTCGTGAGTGGAAGTATAGTACAAAGTGTTGTGAGATATTACCTGAGGCAGATGCATGTTATCCTCTTCGCCGGAGAAAGCAAACTGGATAACTCTCATGCACGGAAATCCTGTCTGTTTCATCAGAGTCAGGACTTTGTCGCTCATAATGCCGAGGTCTTCTGCAACGAATTTTGTGTGTGGAAGTTTTTTATGAGCATTTTCAAAAAGCTGAATACCCGGACCATCTCTCCAGGAACCGATTTTTGCATCTACTGCATCATTCTGAACAGAGTAGTAATTTGCATAACCTATAAAGTGGTCTAGTCTGAGGATGTCAAACATCTTTGATACGAAAGACATTCTCTTTATAACAAATTCAAATCCGTTTTGTCTCATTGATTCCCAGTCATAAAGCGGATTGCCCCATTTCTGACCGGTTTCTGAGAAGTAATCCGGAGGCACTGCTGCACAGAATTCCTGTTGACCTTCTTCATTTAACTGAAAAGCACTTCTGTTGGCCCATGCATCTGATGAATCCGGGGCAACATATATAGGAAGATCACCCATTATCTCAATTTTTTTAGAATGGATATATTTTTTCAGTGATTCCCACTGTTCAAAGAATAAATACTGGCAATACAGATGGAAATGTATGTCTTCAGATAATTCTTTTTCAACTCTTTCAAGTGCCTCTTTTTCTCTAAGCCTTATGTCGAGTGGAAAACTGTACCACGGAGCTCCGTTGTACTTATCCTTTAATGCCATGAATACCGCATAGTCGTAAACATCAGGATTCTTCTTTCCGAATGCTTTAACTTTCCCGGATATCTTTGTATATGAATAATTGAAAGCCTTTCTCAGCATTTCTTTTCTGCTGAAGTAAATATGTCCGTAATCGATTCTTTCATCATGTCTTATTTCAGGAAGATCGGACTTTTTCATATAACGATCTCTTACTAGATAATCCGGGTCAATGAAATATGTGTTTCCTGCAAAAGACGACAGACACTGATATGGTGAATCTCCGTAACCGGTTGGCCCAAGTGGAAGCATTTGCCATATTTTGACTTTTGCTTCACTTAAAAAGTCTGCAAATTTGTATGCTTCTTTTCCCAGCGTACCGATTCCGTACCTTGATTTCAAAGAGAATATTGGCATCATAATACCGCTTTTTTTCATAAACAAGTCCTCTTTATGTATAAAGATTAACTGACTTAAGTATACACCATTTGACTTTTTTTGGCAAATGGAATACAATGCTACTCACAATTATTTAGAGGTGAGATATGGGTCTGTCAATTATTGAACTATTGCTCATTGCAATCGGGCTTGCAGCGGATGCATTTGCTGTGTCGGTTTGCAAGGGGCTGGCTTCAGGAAAACCAAGCAAAGGACTTGTATTTTCAGCCGGTGGTTTCTTTGGTTTTTTTCAGGCATTGATGCCGTTTATAGGGTATCTGTTGGGAAAGACATTTGCCGGAGTTATTGAAGCATATGACCACTGGGTTGCATTCGCTCTGCTCCTGCTCATCGGAGCAAACATGATCAGGGAAGCATTATTCAAAAAAGAAGAAAAAGCCACGAGCACATACAGATTCGGAGAAATGACGGTGCTGGCAATTGCAACGTCGATAGATGCTTTGGCTGCCGGTGTCTCATTTGCGTGTCTTGAATTTGAATTCATCTGGCTTGTCGTATCCGTATTGGTGATTGGCGTCATTACTTTCATTCTTTCCTGCGTCGGTGTAGCAATCGGTGCAACAATAGGGAACAAAGGCGGAAAAGTTGCAAGCATAATCGGCGGTGTTATTCTGATACTGATCGGTGTGAAAATTCTTCTCCAGCATTTGGGAGTAATAAATTTTTGACATGAAAAAACAGACTGCGTGAAAACAGTCTGTTTTTTATATAACCGAGTGGTAAAAATCAAGTGATGAAAATGATCTTTCAAGATGGCTCAAAAGGTATTTTTCGCTTGTTGAACAAAAATCACTTATCGCCTCATCTTTTAACTGAAAAGACAAAATTCTTTCGGGCTTTGAATATATCACAAATCTTATGGCTTCAAATACCGATGATGACATTGGAACGACCACACTGTATTTACCGTATATCCCGGAAAGTTCATCAATTCGTTCCGTTTCTGATTCGTGTTCGATCCGAATTTTTTTGAAGCAGTCTTCGCAGTAGTAACACCCGTTGTCTATATCGAACCAGACACTATCAAAACCGCTCTTGCCGCAGTTTCTGCACCCGACTAAATCCGGCATGAATCCGAGAATGCTTGCACATCTCAGTTCGAAAACCGCTTTTATCTGCCAAAGCGGCTTTTTTTCATTTGAAATACAGTAAAGACAATTCAAAACAAGCTGCATCAACTCTTCTTCCGGTTGGTCTTCAACTGCCGCATCACATGCTACTTCTGAAATGTAAGAAGCCAGGGCAGACCCTTCAAGAGTGTTTCCTATTCCGAAAAAGCTTTCCAGTGGACTGCTTTCCCCTATATACGTTTTTCCGTGTGTTTCCTTGAATGTGAATTCGGAATAAGTGTACAGTCTGGACGATGCAAAATTTTTGCTTTTCAGATTTCGAGCGCCGTTTGCATACACTGACATCTTTCCCATATCCGGTGTCAGAATTGTCAGCATTTTATCGCTTTCGCCGACGTTTACTGATCTCAGCACTACGCCATTTACAGACATTGCCTATCCCCCGTTAGTCTTTTTCTTCCTTATATCCCATGTTGGCAACCGCAATTTCGTTTGCTCTCCAGTTTTCTTTAACTTTGACCCACAGGTCGAGATATACTTTGACTCCGAAAAGCTTTTCCATATCCTCTCTTGCCATGGTTCCTATTTTCTTTATAGTTTCCCCGTCTTTTCCTATGATGATAGGTTTGTGACTTGCACGCTCGCAGAAGATTTCGGCTCTGATTGAAATGAGATCTTCTTTTTCTTCGAATGCTTCGATTGAAACAGCCACTCCGTGAGGAACTTCTTCACTTGTAAGAACAAGCACTTTTTCTCTAATAAGCTCGGAAGCTAGACTTCTTTCGCTGGAATCTGTTACAAAATCTTCAGGGAAGGGCCATTCATCTTCGACTGCGTATTTGTCTATCTCCTCAAACACTATTTCAGTTCCTTTGCCTGTCTTTGCGGAAAGCGGAATGACAGCAGCAAAATTGAATTTTTGAGAGAACTGAAGAATTGTCTCGCCTACAGTTTTTCCGTCGTTTATATCTGTCTTGTTGACGATAAGTACAACCGGTACTTCAATCTCTGAAAATCTCTTCATTATTGACTCTTCGACAGGTCCGATTCTGTCACCGGCAGAAACAACATAGATAATTACATCGAGATTCTCTGCAAGAGCAGCGTTTGCGGATCTCATCATGTATGAGCCCAGCTTGTCTTTTGGCTTGTGAAGACCCGGTGTATCAAGGAATATATACTGTATGTCGTTCTTTGTTAATATTCCGCGAATGTTATTTCTTGTTGTCTGTGGCTTGTTTGAAACAATTGATATCTTGACACCCAGAAGTGTGTTCATAAGGGTGGATTTTCCGGTATTGGCACGGCCTGTGATTGCCGCAATCAGTGTTTTTCTCATGTGCTTATTTTCTTGTCAGACCCATGCCTGCAAGGATTTCCTCCTGTTTTTTGTTCATGTAATCTTCTTCCTCTTTAGATCTTTCATGGTCATACCCGAGCAAGTGAAGAGTAGAGTGAACCGAAAGAAATGCAATCTCTCTGTCAACAGAATGCCCGTATTCTTTGGCCTGTTCACATGCTCTTTCAGCGGAAATGACTATGTCTCCTATGACAACTCTTCCGGTAACGTAATCTACATCTCCTATGGAATCGTCGTCCGAAATGACGGGAAATGAGAGAACATCTGTTGGTCTGTCGACTCCTCTGTACTCTTTGTTGAGTTCATGAATGTGTTCGTTGTCTGTTATTACGACCGATACTTCTGCAGGACCTTCAAATTCTTCGGATTTCAGTGTTTTTGAAATTGCAGTCCTTATCAGTTTTTTTGTATAGGCAGTAATATCGACTTTATTCTGCTCATTTGTTATAGCGATGCTGTTTCTTCTGCTCATTGGTTGTTCCTGTGCATTCTATATGTTTCTTTTGCTTTCTTGTTTTCCTTTTCGTATTTGTCGTACGCAAGGATAATCTTCTGGACGAGTTTGTGTCTTACGACATCTCTTTCTGTAAACTCATGGACCGCAATTCCTTCTATGTTTTTCAGAATCTTTACTGCTTCTGCAAGACCGGATTTTTTGCCGAAAGGCAGGTCAGTTTGAGTTAGGTCCCCAGTTATGATGGCCTTGGAATTAAAACCAAGTCTTGTCAGGAACATTTTCATCTGTTCCGGAGTTGTGTTCTGGGCCTCATCCAGGATTATGAAAGAGTCATCGAGTGTTCTTCCTCTCATATACGCAAGAGGAGCAATTTCGATAACGCCTCTCTCCAGGTGTTTCTGGTATGTTTCAGCGCCGAACATTTCAAACATTGCATCATACAATGGTCTTAGATATGGGTTGATTTTGCTCTGCAGATCACCGGGTAGATATCCGAGTTTTTCGCCTGCTTCTACAGCTGGTCTTGTCAGAATAATTCTTGATACCTGCTTATTTCTCAATGCTGTGGATGCTGCCGCGACGGCCAAAAATGTTTTTCCGGTTCCAGCAGGTCCTACCCCAAGTACGATGGTGTTGTTTTTAATCGCATCAATGTATTTTTTCTGACCGAGAGTTTTGGCTTTGATCGGTTTTCCTCTTGTGGTCACGCATATGCAGTCATCACCGAATCTCTCAAGAGTATCGCCGTTTTTTACTGTGTTGATAACATAATCAACACTCTGTTCCGTCAGTTCAGTTCCTCTGTCGACAACATCATAAAGGTATTCTAGGACTGCGTAGGCCATGGAAAGATTTTCTCCGTCGTCGCACGATATTATGACGCAATCACCGGTTCCGGTATCATCAGGTCTGTTAGAAATGTTTACACCAAAAGCCTTTTCAACCTGTGCTACATTGGAATCAAAATTTCCGAACAGATTTGCGGTTTGTTCAGCATTTTTTGTCTTAATTATCTTTTCTGACATATGTTGTTACTTGCCCCATTCAAATGAGTATTTAATCTTCGAGTCTGACATATTCCTGTCAGACAATTGTTCTCTGTAATCCATTATACAAAAGTCGTCATTTTTTGTCTACATATGAAGAAAGAAAAAATTGTGTAGAAAAAATATTCTATATGTATTATAATGATTTCCAGAGCAGTGGAGGTATCAAACATGGGAACAAAACGTAAAGAAAAAGAAATGCGAATTTGTGCTTTATGTGAATACTCTACAGAGGTTCCTGTCAGTGACAGGGATGATCTTTTTGTCTGCAAAATGAAGGGGCTTGTCGAAGCTCAGCATTGTTGCAGACATTTTTCATCTGACCCTCTAAAAAGAACTCCCAAGAGAAGAGAGGGAATGGCAGACTACGAACCTGTCAAGATAGACTGATGAGTGAAGATAAATTTGTTAGAGCGGTAAAAACGCTTGAGTTTGATAAAATACGTACCGAACTTGCTTCTCTCTGCCTGACATCAGCTTCAAAAGAGATGGCAGAGCAATTGATGCCGTCAAATATTCCGATTGTTGTAAAGCAGACATTGGACGAGACAACAGACGCAAAGGCAATGCAGAGAATTAAAGGAATGCCTTCTTTTTCCGGAATTGTTAACGTCAGAGATAGCATGGACAAAGCTGAAAAGGGCGCAACGCTTACAACCGAGGAACTTCTCGGTATAGGGAGAGCGCTTCAGGCAGCAAGAAGTGTAAAGGAATACGGAAACACTGAACATGGTGAAGAAAATTCACTTACCCAGTATTTCAACAGTATAAAACCGGTTGAGTCACTTGAAAGACACATCAGCAAGTGCATTGTTTCCGTTGATGTCATATCCGATGAAGCGAGTGAAAAACTCTATGACATCAGAAGACATATGAGACACGAACATGAGAGAGTCAAAAGTCTTCTGAAAAAGTATATAAGCAGTCCCCAGTACGCCTCATATCTGATGGAACCTATAGTGACGATGAGGGACGGAAGATATGTTATTCCTGTCAAGAGCGAGAACAAAAACGATGTTAAAGGAATCGTTCACGACACTTCTTCATCTGGATCCACATTGTTTGTTGAACCGCTAGCAGTGGTTGAAGCCAATAACTCTCTCAGGATTCTTGAAAAACAGGAGCAGGAAGAGATAGAAAGAATTCTCTCCATGCTTACATCCGAGTGCCTGGCAGTAACTGACACATTAAACGTAAACTATGATGCTCTGACTATCCTTGCTTTCATATTTGCAAAGAGTCAGCTCTCATACAGAATGGACGGATGTGCACCGAAAATAAATGAAAATTATGAGATAAACATCGTCAGAGGGAAACATCCGCTGCTGCCCAAGGAAACGGCAGTACCTATTTCGGTTGACCTTGGGAAGAAATTCAACACACTCGTCATTACGGGACCGAATACAGGCGGTAAGACTGTGTCAATAAAGACGATTGGCCTTTACCAGATGATGGTTCAGGCAGGACTCCATGTTCCAGTCGATGAAAATTCTGAAGCATGTGTTTTTGAAGATATCCTTGCAGACATCGGTGACGAGCAGAGTATAGAGCAGTCATTGTCAACTTTCTCTTCTCACATGGTGAATGTTGTGGATATTATCGAAAAAGCGGATAAAGGAACACTTGTTCTTCTCGACGAACTCGGTGCGGGAACGGACCCTGTTGAAGGTGCTGCACTTGCAGTATCAATAATCGAAAAGGTCAGGGAAAAGGGTGCTCTGTGTGCAGCAACTACACACTATGCGGAACTTAAGTCTTACGCGATTTCAACGGACGGCGTTACAAACGCATCATGTGAATTTGATGTTGCAACTCTCAGACCGACTTATAGGCTGATAATCGGAACTCCAGGCAAATCCAATGCATTTGCAATTTCGAGCAAACTCGGATTGCCTAATGACGTAATAGCGAATGCCGAAAAACTTGTTTCCGGAAATGACAAGCGATTCGAAAATGTAATAGAAAAACTTGAAATAGCCAGAATCGACATGGAGAGAGCAAAATCGGAAGCCTACGATTTGCTCAAAGAGGCTAAGAAAACAAAAGAAGAGAGCGATGCGAAAGCAAACAAGCAAATTGAAATGGCTGACAAAGAGCTCGAAAGGGCAAGAGTCCAGGCCAGAGGAATGGTTGAAGGCGCAAAAGCATCGAGCGAATTTATCTTCTCTCAGATTGAAAAGGTTAAGAACTCAAAAGAGGAGAATAAGAAAGAGGAAGTCAGAAGGGCAAGAGAATCTCTCAAGCAGCACCTCAAGGATAACGCGGACGTATATAATCCGGTCGAAGAGAAAACCGCAGAAGATTATGTATTGCCAAGAAACCTTGTTATAGGAGACAAGATTATTGTGGTCAATCTGGGACAGCACGGAGAAGTTGTTTCGGAACCGGACAATCAGGGCAATATTGCAGTGAGAGTCGGAAGTGCAATAATGAGGACAAACTTAAAGAACCTCATGCTTGATGAGTCAAAGCCACAGGAGAAGCCTAAAAACTACAGAAAAACAGGTGACCGCGAACTCGGCCCCGCAGCTACATTCTCTCCGGAACTCAATCTGAGAGGAATGTACGGTGAAGATGCAAAACTCGCAATAGATAAATACCTGGATGATGCCCAGAGAACTGGAATCAAATCGGTGACACTTATTCACGGCAAAGGGACAGGTGCACTGAGAAAAGCAGTCTCGGATTTTCTGAAATCCGACAGACGAGTTAAATCTTTCAGACTTGGAAATTCCGGAGAAGGCGACACCGGAGTCACGATTGTAGATTTGAAATAAAAAATTGGAGGAAACATGAAGAACTTGAAAATGCTGGCCATCGACCTCGGAGCTTCGAGCGGAAGAGGAATCGTTGGCAACTATGACGGAAACAAATTCACTTTGACGGAAAACCACAGATTTTCCAATGACCCTGTGATGGTGGCCGGAAAGTTCACCTGGGATATGCTCAGAATCTGGTTTGAAATCAAGAACTCAATCAGAAACTGCTCACTTTCAGATGACAAGGACATCGCCTCCATCGGAATAGATACATGGGGAGTGGATTTCGGACTTCTCGACAAGAGGGGCCATTTGCTCTACACACCTGTTCATTACAGAGACACGAGAACAGTAGGCGTTCCTGAAAAGTCATATTCACTTGTTCCGAAGGATGAGCTCTATTCCAAGACCGGAATCCAGATTCTTGAACTGAACACATTGTTCCAGCTTCTGGCAATGAAAGAAGAGGCTCCGGAAGTTCTCGAGGCGGCTCAGGACATGCTCTTTGTACCGGACTTGCTCAACTATTTCCTTACAGGCAAAAAGCAGACAGAGTATACAATAGCATCGACAGGTCAGCTCCTTGATGCAAACAAGAGAGACTGGGATTTCGATTTAATTAGAAAATACGGACTTCCCGAAAAGATGTTCACAAACATTGTGATGCCGGGAACAGTATGCGGAAAACTACTTCCTGAGGTCAAAGAAGATGTAAACGGAATTGATCCGACTGTAATCTCAATAGCAGCACATGATACAGGGTCAGCTGTGGTTGCGGTTCCTTCACCAAAAGAAAAGTTCATTTTCATCAGTTCCGGAACATGGTCAATAATGGGAACCGAAACAAGCGGGCCAATCATTAACGAAAAAACAAAAGAGTACAACTTCACAAACGAAGGCGGTTACGGCGGAACAATCAGGTTCTCAAAGAATATAACAGGTTTGTGGCTTGAACAGGAATCAAGAAGACAGTGGGCAAGAGAAGGAACAAAGTACAGCTTTGACGAGCTCTCAGAAATGGCACTTGCTTCAAAACCTCTCAAGTATCTCATCAACCCGGATGATGCAGCATTTGCAACTCCCGGAAATCTGCCGAAGAGAATTGCTGAATTCTGTCAGAAGACAGGACAGGGAACACCTGAAACGGTAGGTGAAATTGTCCGTTGTATTTTCGACAGCCTGGCGCTTAGATACAGATGGGTTGTTGACAGAATCGACGAGATGTGTTCAGAGAGAATCCCGGCAATCAACATTGTCGGAGGAGGCACAAAAGAAAAGATGTTGTCTCAATTCGCTTCCGATGCATGCGGCAGACCTGTTTACACTGGACCTGTTGAAGCAACTGCACTCGGAAACATAGCAGCACAGGCAATAGCACTCGGAGAAATCAAAGATATTTCCGAAGCAAGAGAAGTAATTGCAAATTCAACTGAAATGGGACATTTCGAACCCAAGGACACAGCGATGTGGGATGAGGGATACGAGAGATTCCAGAAGATACTTTAAAAAACCAAATCGGAGGATCACACAATGAGCGAAGAATACAGAATTGCGAAAGAAAAATACGCTTCCATAGGAGTAGACACAGAAGTTGCAATCAAAAGGGTATCAGAAATTCCCGTATCAATACACTGCTGGCAGGGCGATGATGTAAGAGGATTTGAGTCACCGGACGGCGACCTGACAGGCGGAATTCAGACAACCGGTAATTTCCCTGGCAGAGCAAAGAACATAGATCAGCTCAGAGAAGATATTGAGATGGTATTCTCTCTTGTTCCAGGCAAAAAGAGACTGAACCTTCATGCCATTTACCTTGACAATGGTGGAAAAAAGGTTGAAAGAAATAAGATTGAACCAAAACATTTTGCTTCATGGGTAGACTGGGCTAGGGAAAACAAAGTAGGCCTCGATTTCAACCCAACATGTTTCTCTTCACCGATGATGAAGGATGGTCTTACACTTTCACATCCGGATAAAGCAATCCGTGACTACTGGATTGAACACTGCATCGCATCAAGAAAAATTGCAGAATATTTTGGAAAAGAACTCGGCACACCGGCAGTTACAAATCTCTGGGTACCTGATGGTTTCAAGGACAATCCGATCAACAGATACGAAGCAAGACAGCGCCTTATAAGTGCAATGGATGAGATTTACTCTGTTAAGATCGACAAGAAATACAACCTTGATTCAGCTGAAGGAAAACTCTTCGGAATTGGTGCTGAAAGCTGCACAGTAGGACAACATGAAATCTATCTTGCGTATGCACTTACAAGGGGCATCATGGTCACACTGGATTCGGGTCACTATCATCCAACAGAAGTTATTTCAGACAAAATCAGTTCAGTTCTTTCGTTCGTTCCTGAAATACTTCTCCACGTATCACGCCCTGTTCGCTGGGACAGTGACCACGTAATCATTCTTGATGATGAACTCAAGGCCATAGGTGCAGAGATTATAAGAAATAACTTCGAAAACAGAGTTCACATCGGACTTGACTATTTCGATGCAAGCATAAACAGAATAGCTGCTTGGACAGTAGGTGCGAGAAACATAAAGAAATCTTTGCTTCTTGCAGCACTTGAACCCACAAAGAAACTCACAAAGATTGAAAGAGAAGGCGATTTCACATCACGTCTTGAATTGACTGAAGAATACAAGACATATCCTTTCGGAGCAGTATGGGATGAATTCTGCGCAAGAAACAAAGTACCGGTCGGTGAAAAGTGGATTGCGAAAGTCAAAAAATATACAAAGGATGTTTTGTCAGACAGAGATTGACACAATCTTAGAAGAGTTTAACTGAGGAAGGAAGAACAAGGAAAATTCAATCTTGTTCGAACTATAACGATGAAGTTTTCAATGTTACACCCTGCAGACCAGATAGTCATGATCATGAACCGTCTGTACTATTATGGTATGACGACAACTACCGGCGGGAATTTATCCATAAAAGATTCTGATGGTGTCGTATGGATAAGCCCCAGCGGGGTGGATAAAGGCAGTCTCAGAAGAGACGATATAATGCAGATTATGCCTGACGGAAAGATAATAGGCATACACAAACCATCATCAGAATACCCGTTCCACTTGGCCATATACGCAAAGAGACCGGATTTAAAAGCAGTACTGCACGCACATCCTCCGGCACTGGTTGCTTTCTCTATAGCCAGAGAAGAGCCTGACACATCAATTATTCCTGATGCAGACAGACTGTGCGGAAAAGTTACAACAGCTCCATATGCACTCCCGGGAAGCACAAAACTCGGTGAAAACATCGCTGCTGAATTTGAAAAGGGAGTAAATACCGTAATGCTCGAAAACCATGGTGTGGTTGTCGGTAACACGGACTTATTCTCGGCGTTCAAGCAGTTTGAAACACTTGATTACTGTGCAAGAGTTCAGATAAATGCAAGTATTCTCGGTGGAAAAATCCACGGGCTTACAAAGGTCAACCTAGAAAACTTTAAGACGAAAACACAGCCTAAGATGGAATCGTTCAAAAAAGAAAGATTCACAAGTGAAGAGCTTCAGATAAGGCGCGACATGGTCGACCTTATACACAGAGCTTATGGCAATCAGTTGTTCACAAGTTCTGAAGGTACATTTTCATGTAAACTGTCCGATGGGTCTTTCATAATAACCCCATACGACAAAGATAGAAACTATCTTGAGGAAGAGGATTTGGTTCAGATTAGAGACGGAAAATGCGAAGAGGGAAAAGTCCCGTCCAGATCCGTTTTGATGCACCAGAAAATATACGAGAAGGATAAAAACATTAAATCCATCATAATAGCACATCCACCTCATGTCATGGCTTTTGCAGTTACAGACAATGAGATAGACGGAAGACTGATTCCCGAGAGTTACATAGCTCTTAAGACGGTTAAAAAGTATTCATTCGGTTCGACTTACATAGAACCGGAAATGCTTGCAAATGAGATTTCACTTAAAACACCCGTCGCCATAGTTGAAAATGACTGCATCATAGCAGCAGGAACAAATCTTCTGAATGCATTTGACAGACTCGAAGTACTTGAATACAGTGCTAAGTCACTCTGTCAGGTTGCAGGTCTGAAGAAGAAACTTGTAAAAATATCTGATGGCGAAATAAAGGAAATAGAAACAGCATTCAATCTATAACAGCCATCCGGTCATATAGTGCCGGAAAACATAAACAATTAATTCATGGAGGCTCAGAAAATGGAGAACGAGTATTTTGGAGACCTTGCTCTTATTGGCATGAAGGGCACGGAAAAATTTGTTAAGAGAGTTGACGAGTACCTTCGTCAATGGAGAAAATCTGATGATACATATATCATCGATGTCGATTGTCCCAGATTCGGAACAGGAGAAGGAAAGGGCATTATAAAGCAATCCGTAAGAGGCAAGGACCTTTTCATTTATGTTGACTGCTTCAATTACGGCGTTCAGTACAAGATGTTCGGCCAGATGAACAGAATGAGCCCGGATGACCACTTCCAGGACCTCAAGAGAATCATAGGAGCATGCGAGAGAAAGACGAGAAGAATATCCGTCGTCATGCCCATGCTCTACGAAGGAAGACAGCACCGCCGTGCAGCAAGGGAATCGCTTGACTGCGCAACAGCACTCCAAGAATTGGAATCAATGGGCGTAACCGATCTGATAACATTTGATGCGCACGATTCAAGAGTCCAGAATGCAACACCTGCAAATGGATTTGAAAACGTCAGAACAACTTACCAGATGCTCAAATCTCTGGTCAGAGAGTTCCCGGATATAAGCTTTGATCCAGACAAGATAATGTTCGTATCTCCCGACGAAGGCGGAATGGCAAGAACGATTTACTATTCCTCAGTACTCGGGGTTGAAGTCGGAACATTCTACAAGAGAAGAAACTATTCGGTAATTATTGACGGAAGAAACCCGATTGAAGCTCACGAATTTTTGGGTCACTCAGTTGAGGGAAGAGACATCATCGTAGTTGATGATATGATTTCATCCGGAGATTCAATGCTGGATATTACCCAGAAGCTGAAAGAACTCGGGGCAAAAAGAATATTTATGTTCTGCTCATTCGGTCTTTTCACCAATGGACTCGAAAAATTCGACAAAGCATATGAAGATGGTTTGTTTGATAGAATATTCACAACAAATCTGAACTACAGACCGGCAGAAGTTATTGCCCGTCCGTGGTATACAGAAGTAAGTCTCTGCAAATACGTTGCCTACATTGTCGACTCAATCAACAGAAACCACACAATAAGCGATTTACTCGATCCTGTAACAAGAATTCATGCATTGATGGACAGAGTAAAATTACAGCAAGAGGGTGACGAGGAATGAGAAAGTATTTATTGCCGCCAACCGGCAATTTCTACAAAGCAAATCTCCACTGTCATTCAGTATTATCTGATGGGAAATATACACCTGAACACCTGAAAGAAATCTATAAGGAAAGGGGCTATTCCGTCCTTTCTATAACAGACCATAACAAGTTGATAAAGCACGATGACCTGAACGATGAAACCTTCCTGTCCATAACAGGATACGAAGCAGATCTAAGTGCATACAGACACTGGTATGATAACGAACCAAATCACACACCTGTTGTCCATGTCAATTTCTTCTCAAAAAACAATTCGGATGCGATGCCTTGTTATGATCCCACAAGATGGCTTGCAATGCCGGATCAAAACCATGTCGGAGATACATACGAACGCAGTTATTACAGACTGAATGAATTTATTGAGAGAACATGCAAAGAGGGATTTTTGTGCACGTTCAATCACCCAACCTGGTCATGCTCGGATTTGCACGAATATGATGGCATGAAGGGATTTTTTGCGGTTGAAGTTTGCAATTACGGATGTTATACAGAGGGGTATCAAGAACTTGACGAACATGTTCTTGACGATATGCTCAGACGAGGAAACAAAGTATTTGTGACCGCAACTGATGACAATCACAACAATTTCCCGGTTGATCACCCGAGGTGTGACTCATTCGGCGGATTTGACATGATAAAAGCAGAAAAACTTGAATACTCTGCCATAATTGAAGCATTGGAAAAAGGAAACTTCTATGCATCAATGGGGCCTGAAATCAAGGAACTATACATAGAAGATGAATACCTGTATGTGAAGACATCTCCGGTTGAAAAGATATTCATGAAGTGTTTCGGACGCGGCTCTAGAGTTGCATCAGGAGACAAAAAAGGAGATCTCATAACCGAGGCAAGATTCAAAATTAACGGCCTTACAGAAAGGTACATAAGAGTTGTTCTGTATGACGGACAGGGCAAATATGCATGGTCTCAGCCTTGCTGGAACCCACTTGAAATAGATGATGGGAAATACGGACCCGAAACATACAGACGGATATACAATGTTGATGAAATAAGATGAGGTTAACATGGAAAAGAATATTGCAGTAATACGCGGCGATTACTCAAGCCCAGAAATAATAGAACAGACTCTGAGAGTACTCGATGCAGTTGCAGATAAATACGGACACAAATTCAACTATGTTGATGCATGTGTCGGTGGTGTAGCTATAGATAAATTCGGTGAGCCACTTCCGAAAACCGAGTTTGACAAGTGCATTGTATCTGACTCGGTACTCATGGGTTCTATAGGCGGTCCCAAGTGGAAAGATTTGCCTGCTGAAAAAAGACCTGAAACCGCACTTGAAAAACTGCGCATTGGAATGGGTCTTTACACCAACGTAAAATATGCAAAACTGTGGCCTCAGATATCATCCTTGAGCCCCCTTAAGGAAACGATAGTCGGTAAAGGTGTCGATTACATTATTTTGAGGGAATTGTCAAGTGGTGTTTATTACGGAAAACATGAGACAATACAGCTCGAATCCAATATGGAATATGCATATGATGTCATGCAGTATGACAGCAAAGAGATAGAAAGAATAAGCCACATGGCATTCAAATTTGCCATGAAGCGCAGAAAGAAATGCTGTCTTGTTACAAAATCCAGCGTTCTTGATACAGGAAAACTTTGGCAGAAAGTTGCAACAGAAGTAAGCAAGTTATACCCGGAAGTCATTTTCTCTGAGATGTCTGTTGAAGACTGTGCAATTACACTTAACAGAACACCTGCACAGTTTGATGTGGTTTTGACCGAAAATATGTTTGGAGAAATCCTGTCAAGTCAGGCAAGTGTCAACACAGGCAGTTTCGGAATGGTTCCTTCCATAAGTATGAACGACAAATACTTTGGATTGTTCGGGACAACGCTTGGAAGTTCACCGGAAAATGCCGGGAAAGACATTTCAAACCCGCTTGCATGCGTTCTTTCAGCAGCAATTATGCTGAAGTACAGTTTTGATATGAAAAAAGAAGCTGAAGATCTCGAGAGAGCTGTTGAAAGAGTTCTTGACAGAGGTTACAGAACACCAGATATCATGAGCGACGGCGGAATGCTTGTTGGAACACGTGGTATGGGAGAAGCGCTTGTTGCAGAAGTTACCGGTGAATCCGAAGCTAAATCGTTCGAAGCACTCAAAGAAGTTCAGAAAATCCTTGGCGGAACTACACCCCCTCCTCCCAAGAAAGAAGAGGAACCCGCGCCGGAAGAAACTAAAGAATCATCTGAACCAGAGGGTGAAAAAACTGAAGAAAAAAGTGAGTAGTCAGTCGTACGCGCACGCGTAGACTAAAATAATTGTTGACATGCAATGATTTTTTGATATATAATCATTACATAATTTACTAGGCAGTGATTATGGATTCAGTAGAAACTGTCGATTTGCAAAGAGATTTGCCGGGCGGTGCGAGGCAAGGAAAACGACTTTTTTCGAATTACAGCCATATGAGCCAGATTTTATCCGGGTACGACCGTTATATCGTCACAAAGGTCATGACTGGAATGTCATGATAAAGCAGAGTGGTACAGCGAATTTCTCGCCTCTGCGCCTTAGGCGCGGGGCGAGTTTTTATTTAAATTTTAAGGAGACACTAAAATGAAAAAGGTTTTATCAATCGTTATCGTAGTTGCAATAGTTGCAGCTTTGGCGGCAGCAATTACATCTTGTGATTCAACTACAAAATACAAAGTTGGCATTGTTCAGTTGGTAACACATGATGCACTTGATGCAGCAACAAATGGTTTCAAACAGGCACTCATAGACAAACTCGGAGCAAATTCAGTTGAATTCATTGTTCAGAATGCTGCAGGCGATTCAGCACAGTGCGCAACAATCGTAAACGGATTTGTAACAAGTAATGTTGACCTTATCATGGCAAATGCTACTCCTGCCCTCCAGGCAGCTGCAAATGCTACAACAACAATTCCTGTTCTCGGAACATCCGTAACAGACTATGCTTCGGCACTTGGTCTTAAGGATTTCAACGGAACAGTTGGCGGAAACGTTTCAGGAACATCAGACCTTGCTCCTCTGAAGGATCAGGCAGCTATGGTAATTGAACTCTGTCCTAATGCTAAGACAGTAGGTATCATCTATTGTTCGGCAGAATCAAACTCAAAGTATCAGGCTGACATCGTAGCAGTTGAACTCAAGGCCCAGGGTGTGGAAAATGTGAAGATATACACATTCGCTGATACAAATGATGTTCAGACAGTTGTAACCAAGGCAGCTAATGAATGTGATGCTTTGTACATTCCTACAGATAATACATGTGCCTCATGTACAGAAACAATCAATGCTATAACAGAACCCCAAAAGATTCCTGTTATTTGCGGCGAAGAAGCCATCTGTAAAGGATGCGGTGTTGCTACACTTTCTATCAGCTATTATAATCTTGGATACAAGACAGGCGAAATGGCAGCAAAGATACTTCAGGGTACATCAAAGGTTTCTGAAATGCCTATCGAGTATGATGCAGCACCTGTTAAGAAATATCTTGCTTCAAGATGCACAACAATTGGTCTTACAGTTCCTTCATCATACACAGCCATCGAAGAATAATTCAAAAATATATCCGGTTGGGCCCGGCTTTCTTGCAGGGCCCGATGGTGTTTTAGAGGATGTTTTATGCCATTCATTAATGCATTGCCGGGAGCTGTGGCCCAGGGACTTGTCTGGGCCATCATGGCTATCGGTGTCTACATTACATTCAGAATACTTGATATAGCCGATTTGACAGTTGACGGATCATTCGCAACCGGAGGAGCGGTTATGGCAATCTATGCCTTGAATTCGGACGGAAGCGCCGGATCTATGATAGTCGGCATGCTTTTGGCATTGGCTGCGGGATTGGTTGCCGGGCTGATTACAGGCCTGATTCACACAAGACTTGGTATCCCTCCGATACTTTCCGGAATCCTGACTCAACTTATTTTATGGTCAGTAAACCTCAAAATAATGGGAGGCAAAGCCAATATCAGTGTCAGCGCAAGACAGTATGACGTAATTATCAAATTAAGCGACCCTGTATGGGCAATTGTAAAAACTCTTGGTATAGTTGCACTCATCATCATAGCTTTATACCTGTTCTTTGGTACTGAACTCGGAAGTGCAATCCGAGCAACAGGTAATAACCTCAAAATGAGTAGAGCGCAAGGAATCAACGTTAATCTCAATAAGGTCATAGGTCTTATGCTTTCAAACGGACTCGTTGCTCTCTCTGGCGCACTTTTGTCACAATATCAAGGATTTTCAGATATTAATATGGGGCGTGGTGCCATAGTTATAGGTCTTGCTGCAGTTGTAATAGGTGAAGCAATATTCTCAAAAATAGTTCGTAATTTTGCATTGAGACTTGCTTCAGTTGTTTTTGGTGCCGTTATTTACTACATCGTTTACCAGTTAGTAATAAGCCTTGGTATGGATACAGATTTAATGAAGATGTTGTCTGCAATTGTAGTGGCAATATTCCTCGGAATTCCTTATCTGAAGAAAAAATACTTAGATCCAGCCGTCAAAGCTAAGAAAGACTCAAAGAATGGTGCTGGAGGTGATGAAAATGCTTGAATTACGCAATGTGACAAAAGTTTTCAATCCCGGTACTGTAAATGAAAAAGTTGCCATTAATGACGTTTCATTGAAATTGAATGATGGAGATTTTGTGACTGTAATTGGTAGCAATGGTGCAGGTAAAAGCACCATGCTCAACCTCGTTGCTGGCTTGTGGAAACCGGATAGCGGCAGTATTTTGCTTGATGACATAGATGTAACAAAAATGCCTGAGTATAAAAGAGCGAAATATATGGGCCGCGTTTTCCAGGATCCACATGATGGAACCGCCAGCGACATGAACATAGAAGAAAATCTTGCAATTGCCGCAAGGAGAGGTAAAAAGCATACTCTTAAGTGGGGCATAACAAGAAAAGAAAGAGAAACCTACAGAGAATTGCTTGCCGGATTGGGCCTTGGGCTCGAGAACAGAATGACAAGCAAAGTGGGTTTATTGTCAGGAGGACAAAGACAGGCCATAACACTGCTTATGGCAAGTCTTGAGTGTCCGAAAATACTGCTTTTGGATGAACACACCGCAGCTTTGGATCCAAAAACAGCAAAAGTTGTTCTTGATTTAACAGATAAAATTGTAAGAGAAAACCATCTCACAACATTGATGGTGACTCACAATATGAAGGATGCCATTGCTCATGGCAACAGACTCATAATGATGAACAACGGACACATATTGCTTGACATAAAAGGCGAAGAAAAAATGAATCTCACAATTGAAGAGTTGCTCGAAAAATTCAACCAGTCTTCAGGAGAAGAATTTGCGAGCGATAAAGCACTTTTGTAATTTGCTATCCCTTCGATTGTGAAAAAGGCTTTTAAATGCTGAATTTCGAGGGGAGAATTACAATGAAGTATTCATATCGATTTACATTTTATTACAATTGTAATTCCGTCAGACTTATACAGTGATAAATTCAAAAGCCATAATTGGATTATCAATCGCGAGGTCTGACAAACAATGACCTCGCGACTTTTTGCCGCGGACTAATGCCGTGGCATAATTCTTAGTAATCGGAGTAAAAAATGATTTCTCAAAAGAACCTTGAACTCGGAACCAAGAGTTCCGTAATAAGAGAGGTATTTGAATACGGATTAAAGAGAAAAGCAGAAATAGGCGAAGACAAAGTTTTTGACTACAGTCTCGGAAATCCAAACATACCATCTCCCAAAAAGGTAAACGAAACACTCAAAAAACTTATTCAGGAAAGTGATCCGACCGAACTTCATGGATATTCTTCGGGTCCGGGATATGTCAACGTCAGAAAAGCTGTTGCTTCATACTTGAACGAGACATATGCAGTCAATGAAAGTTACAGCAGGATATATATGACCTGCGGAGCGGCTGCCTCTTTGACCATTACTCTCAACGCGTTGGTCTGTGAAGGTGATGAAATAATCGTTCTCGCGCCATATTTTCCGGAATACAAAGTATTCATCGAACATACCGGTGCAAAAGTGGTTGAAGTTATGTGTGACAAAGAAACCATGCAACCGGATGTTGCAGCTATCTGTCAGGCCATAAATGAACACACAAAAGGAATAATACTGAACAGCCCAAACAATCCTACAGGAGCAGTTTATTCCAGCATGGTCTTAGCTGAACTGTCAAGTGTTTTGTCAGAAAAGGAGCTTCAGTACTCTCATCCAATTTATGTGATTTCTGATGAACCATACAGAGAGCTTGTTTACGAGAGTTCGGTTCCTTACACTGCAAAGATTATAAAGAACACAATCAGTTGTTACTCTTTCAGCAAATCACTTTCGCTTCCGGGTGAAAGAATAGGATATATTTGTGTTTGTGAAAGATGCGAAGACGGAGACAACATATTCTCGGCCATATGCGGGGCGGGAAGAGCACTTGGTTATGTTTGTGCTCCGGTTTTGTTCCAGAAAATGATTCCGGAAGTATTGGGTGCTACGTCAAGCATTGATGAATACGACAAAAACAGACGTGAAATCAAGAGAATTCTTGATGAATGCGGATTTAAATATATAGAACCTGAAGGTGCGTTTTACATCTTCATCAAATCCCCGACAGAAAATGCGAGAGATTTCTGCGAAGAGGCCAAAAATTTCGAACTGCTATTGGTTCGCAGCGATGAGTTTGGATGTCCTGGATTTGTCCGAATCGCTTACTGCGTTTCAAACAAGATGATTAAATCATCAGAAGAGGCCTGGAAAAAGCTGGCCGAAAAATACAGATTGACGGGTGAGAGAAAATGAGCAGAGAAGAACTTACCGATGCAAGAGAACAGATAAATAAAATCGATGATGAGATGAGCAGACTCTTCGAACTCAGAATGGAAGCTGCAAAGCAGATAGCTGCATACAAAAAAGAGCACGGACTTCCAATCAAGGATAAGAGAAGAGAAGATGAAATAATCGAGAGATTATCATCTAAAATAGAAGACGAAACAATCAGACAGTATTATGTTCGTTTTCTGCGCAGCACTATAGACATTTCATGCGATTATCAGCACACATTGTCGGAAGGATCCAAAGTGGCTTTTTGCGGAGAAAAAGGAGCTTTTGCATATTTTGCAGTCAAGCATCTTTTCCCGGACAGCAAAGAGTGCAGATATGATACTTTTATAGACGCATATGAATCAGTTGTAAAAGGTGACTGTGATTATGCAGTACTTCCTATGGAGAATAGTGCATCTGGTGAAGTTGGACAGGTCACAGACCTATTGTTTTCCGGTTCGCTGTATGTGACAGCAATGTATGATATGCCCATCAATCAGTCGCTTATAGGTGTCAAAGGTGCATCGCTCAGTGATGTGAAAAAGATATACAGTCACCCTCAGGCAATATCTCAGTGTGCAAAATATCTTCAAAGGCACAAGATTGAGGCAGTTGAGACATCAAGTACTTCTGCAGCAATCAAATATGTTTCAGAGTTGAATGACAAAACAGTTGCAGCAATCGGTTGCGAACAGGCAGCAGATCTTTATGACATGGTCATTCTTGACCCAATAATAAACGAGCAGAGAGCAAACACAACCAGATTCGGAGTCTTCTCAAGAGCACTGCCTGATGTGGCAGGAAAAAATCGCGGAGACAACTTCATTCTCACATTTACAGTAAGAAATGAAGCAGGTGCACTGGCAGAGGCAGTGAGCATTGTCTCCTCATTTGATTTCAACATGAGAACTCTCAGAAGCAGACCAATGAAAGATTTGCTCTGGAACTATTATTTCTTTGTTGAAGCTGAAGGCGACATCAGAGGTGAATCTGGAAAAGCCATGTTAAGGGCACTTTCCGGTTGTTGTGATAAACTTAAAGTGGCAGGAATTTACCAAAACAAATAGAAAAAGGAAAATGCGCATGAAAACCAGAGTTTATTTGGGCGAAAACAGTTATGACATATTAATTGAAAACGATTCACTCAGTGATTGTTCAGATTTGTTTACAAAATACGGCAGAGTACTTGTTGTGACAGATTCAGGTGTTCCGGAAGAATACTCAAAAAAGATCATGTCATGTGCAAAAGATAAATCTGTCTTGTTTGTCATGCCTGAAGGCGAAGAGAACAAGAACATTGAAACGATTATGAGTATCTGCAAATTCATGCTTGAACATAATTTTTCAAGAAAAGATTGTGTGTGTGCCGTTGGAGGCGGGGTGGTCGGAGACGTGGCCGCATTTGCTTCATCCATATACATGAGAGGCGTGGATTTCTATAATTTCCCGACAACACTCCTTTCAATGGTCGATTCATCATCGGGCGGCAAGACTGGTGTGGATTTTGAAAATGTCAAAAATATACTTGGAACTTTTTACCAGCCCAAACGAGTCACAATAGATCCGACGGTTCTCAAAACTCTGGATAAAAGACAGATTAGATGCGGACTTGCCGAAGCGTTAAAAATGGCAGCTACATTTGATGAAGCTCTGTTTGATTTCATGGCAAAGAGTGATTATGATGACAACGATATCGGAATAATCATCGAGAGGTCTGTTGAACTTAAAAAGACCATTGTCGAACAGGATGAAAAAGAACAGAACATAAGAAAATCTCTTAATTTCGGACATACTATTGGTCACGGCATAGAAGAATCAGGAAAAGAAGGACTGTATCACGGTGAATGTGTTGCTGTCGGTATGGTCGCAATGAGTTCCGGGGATGCAAAAGAAAAAATAACAAAAGCACTGAAGAGAATCGGACTTCCGACAGATGCCTCATTTGATCAAAGAAAGGTTTTGAAGACTATAGCCCATGACAAAAAGGCAACCGCAAACGGAAGAATAAGTGCAGTAACAGTGGAAACAATAGGAAAATACAATTTAACTGAGATGTCAATCGAAGAATTATCCGAAAGATTATCTTCGGTTAAGAGAAGCAGATAAGGGGGACGCATGAAAAATACATTCGGTAACAGCGTAGCCATAACACTATTCGGTGAAAGCCACGGAAAAGTTATAGGTGCGGTTCTTGATGGCATTGCTCCAGGCATTAGAATTGAAGAAAAAAGAGTAGAAGAAGCTCTGGAGAAAAGACGTCCCAAAGGCAGCATTTCAACTTCCAGAAGTGAAAAGGACAGATTTGAAATAGTAAGCGGAATTTTCAACGGATATACAACCGGAACTCCCATATGTGTAGTTATAAAGAATGAGGATGTTGATGATTCCGTATATGAAGAGATGGATGGAAGAGTAAGACCATCACACGCTGACTATACGGCTCACATAAAGTATAATGGTTTTGAAGACTACAGAGGCGGCGGACATTTTTCCGGACGCCTTACAGCAGCACTTGTTGCTGCAGGAGCAATTGCACAGGCTGAACTTGATGCAGTGAACATCAAGATTGGTACACATATCAAGAAGTGTGCGGGTGTCAGCGACAGGTCTTTTGAAAACATTGAAGACGATGTTGACGTTTTGTCATCTCTGGATTTTCCTGCTTTGGATAAAGATGCGGAAGAAAAGATGAAAAAACAGATAGAGAGAGCATCAAAGGATATGGATTCCGTGGGCGGAATTACTGAAACTGCTGTCTTGAATGTGCCGTGCGGAATCGGTGAGCCATTTTTTGATTCGGTCGAAAGTGCAATTTCACACGCAATGTTTTCAATTCCCGCAGTTAAGGGCGTTGAGTTCGGTTCAGGCTTTGCCATTTCGGATATGCTTGGCAGTCAGGCAAATGATGAGTTCAGGTATTCGGATGGAAACGTAGTCACGAAGACCAACAACAATGGTGGAATAAACGGAGGTATAACAAACGGAATGCCTGTGACATTCAGTTGTGCCATTAAACCGACGCCTTCGATTGGAAAGACCCAAAATACTATTGACATCAAAAAACAGGAAGATTGTCAGCTGTCCATAAAGGGAAGACATGATCCGTGCATTGTTCACAGAGCATGCCACGTAATAAATGCCCTTGCCGCTATTACTGTTTGCGATTTACTTGCACAAAAATACGGCACAAATTTTCCAAATATACTTAATTCCGGAGACAATACATGAAATACGGACTCATAGGTGAAAAACTGGGTCACAGCTTTTCAAAAGAAATTCACGAGATGCTCGGAAACAAGGAGTATGAGATAGTCGAAATTCCTAAAGATGAACTCGGAGATTTCATGCTGAAAAAGGACTTCAAGGGCATCAACGTTACAATACCATACAAAGAAAAAGTAATTCCGTACCTCGACTTTATCAGCAGTGAGGCAAAGGATATGGGGGCAGTCAACACGATTGTCAATGTTGACGGAAAACTGTACGGATACAATACGGATTTCTATGGTCTGAGAGATCTCATCATGACAAACAACATGAGCCTTACCGGAAGGAAGGTACTCATACTTGGCACAGGCGGAACATGTAAGACAGCCGAATGTGTTTGCAGGAGTCTCGGTGCATCAAAAATATTGAAGGTCGGAAGAAAAGCTAAGGAAGGAGTTTTGACTTACGATCAAAAAGACAAATTCAAAGATGTCGACTATGTCATCAATACAACTCCAGTGGGAATGTATCCTAATACCGATGATATTCCGATTGATCCCGGTTTGTTTTTGAAACTCAGAGGTGTTGTTGATGTAATTTACAACCCTCTCAAAACAAAACTTGTCATAAGAACAACCAAACTCGGAGTCAGTGCCTGCAATGGTTTGTACATGCTTGTCTCACAAGCTGTCAAGAGTTCTGAACTCTTTATGGGTAAGAGTTATCCTTACGGAACAACTCAGAAACTGTACAGAGCCGTATACATGGACAAACTGAATATAGTTCTGACCGGAATGCCTGGATCAGGAAAAACAACAGTCGGAAAAATGTTGGCCAAAAAACTGAATAAGGAATTCATCGATTTGGATGATTACTTTGAAGAAAAAAACGGAATGTCTGCCGGTGATTACATAAAAAAGTATGGAGAGAATCAGTTCAGAGAAGCAGAATCAGTTGTTGTTGCTGAAACATCGACAAGAACCGGTTGCGTAATCGCGACAGGCGGTGGTGCAGTATTAAGGGCTGAAAATGTTGAGAAAATGAAGATAAACGGAAGAATATATTTCCTTAATCGTTCTCTTGAAAAACTTCAACCGACTGACGATAGACCTTTGTCATCTTCATATGATTCTTTGAAAATGAGATATAACGAAAGGATTGCTATTTACAGATCTACTGCTGACAGTATAATTCCGGGAGACGGAACGGTAGAAGAAACTGCAGATAGGATTTATAATTTGGCAAGATGAAAATACTGGTAATTAATGGGCCGAACATCAATATGCTCGGAGTGAGAGAGCCCGACATATACGGAATAGAAACTTATAGCACTCTGACGGAAAGAATAAAAAAATATTGCGAGAAAATTGGCGTTGAAGTTGAGATTTATCAGTC
>JAILLB010000120.1 GCA_024693345.1 Clostridiales bacterium | reverse complement strand
ATCATGGCGCCTGCAGCGAAGCTGAGCAGGTATGGAAGAGCAGACTTTACCACTGTGCTTGCCAGTATTGTAAGAGCTGCCGCAACAGGTTCAACTGCACCGGAGAGTACTCCGAAAGCAAAAGACTTTCCTTTGCTGTTTTCTTCTGTAAGCATGGATCCGGATACTATTGCGCCTTCCGGGAAGTTCTGTATTGCAAGTCCTATTGCCAGCGTTAGTGCTGCCGCTAAAGATATTGATGTCTCGCCTGAAATCCATGCGGCAAATACGACGCCTGCTGCCATTCCTTCCGGAATGTTGTGGATCGTAACTGCCAGAAAGAGCATTGTGGTGTTTTTCAGTTTGGATTTTACACCTTCAGGAGACTGCGAGTTTATATGAAGGTGAGGGGTTATGACGTCGATTGCAAGCAAGAACAGTATTCCTGCCCAGAACCCTATGACTGCAGGCAGAAAAGAGAAGTCTCCCATATTGCCCGACTGTTCTATTGCAGGTATTATGAGGCTCCAGATTGATGCTGCAACCATTATTCCTGCTGCAAATCCTAATAGGCATTTGCGCAGTCTGTCGCTCATATCCTTTTTCAGAAAGAATACACAAGCTGCTCCGAGCGAAGTGCCCAGAAAAGGAATGAGCAAACCGAGTATGGTGTTTTCTATCATATATTTTTTCCTTGTTTAAGCCGTCTCACAACTGAAACGGCTTTGGATTTTTTGCTTATTTGTATTGAGCGAGCATCTCTTCAACTATGCTCTTGATTTTGTCTGCCGCTTCGTCTATAGAGACGTCAAATCTTGCGGATTTGTCTCTGTAGCTTACTTCTACAGCGCTTCTCTCGCATGTCTTCGGGCTTACGACGGCTCTGACGGGGATTCCGTAAAGGTCTGCATCCGCAAACATGACACCCGGTCTTACGTCTCTGTCGTCATACAGTACTTCAACGCCTTTTGCGTCAAGGTCTTTTGCCAATTTGTCTGCAACAGAAGATACTGTTTCATCGTCTGCTCTCAGATTGCAAACTTCAACCTGCCATGGTGCAATTGACATAGGCCAGATTGGACCATAGTCGTCGTGGCTTTCCTGGCATACGGAAGCGGCGAGTCTTCCGACTCCTATTCCGTAGCAGCCCATGATCGGGTTCTTTGTTGTTCCGTCTTTGTCTATGTATTCCATGCCCATGGACTTTGTGTACTTTGTTCCGAGCTGGAATATGTTGCCTATTTCAATGCCCTTCTTGATTACGATTGAATGCTTTCCGCAAACAGGACACTCAGCTCCTTCATAAGACTTAGCGAAGTCTGCTATTTCAGCATCAGGTACATCTCTAGTTAGATTGAAGCCTGTGTAGTGGTAATTTACTTTGTTTGCTCCGCAGATGAGGTTCTTTTCAGGTACTAAGGACTTGTCGAATACGACTCTGCAGTCGGCACCGCCAACAGGGCCAATGAAGCCTTCCACTATTCCGGATTCAGCCGTTATTACTGCTGCCGGGTGGATTTCGGTCTTGAGATAGTTTCTGAGTTTTGTCTCGTTTACTTCGAGGTCGCCTCTCAGGTAAGCGATAATATATTTGTCTGTTGCGTTTTCCTGGTAAACAACTGCCTTGCATGTGGACTTGGGTGTTCTGCCTAAGAACTTGGTAACATCTGCAATTGTCTTCATGTCAGGAGTTTCGACGAGTTCAAGAGGAGCTTCTTCAAAAGCATTGTCCGGCTCGACTTTGCAGTCGGCAGCTTCCATGTTTGAACTGTATCCGCACTCAGGGCAGATAACGAGTGTATCTTCACCTATGTCTGTAAGCGACATGAATTCGTGGGATACGCTTCCTCCCATCATACCGGAGTCACTCTTGACTGCGATGAAGTCTTTAAGACCGCATCTTCTGAATATTCTCATGTATGCGTCGTAGCACACCTGGTAATACTCCTGAAGGTCTTCCCATGAAGTGTGGAAAGAATATGCGTCTTTCATCGTGAATTCCCTTACACGGATAAGTCCGCCTCTCGCTCTCGGCTCATCGCGGAACTTTGTCTGGATCTGGTAAATCATGTAGGGGTACTTTGTATATGTCTGAGCAGCTACTCTGCACATCTGAACGGATGCTTCTTCGTGTGTCATGCCTAAAACCATGTCTGTTCCGGTTCTGTCTGTGAATCTCAAAAGTTCGCTTCCGATTGAGTCATATCTTCCTGATTCTTTCCAGAGTGAAGCGGGCATGACGACAGGGAACAGCACTTCCTGTCCTCCGATATTGTCCATCTCTTCTCTCAGTATGTTTTCAATCTTTCTCGTAATTCTCTTTGTAGGCGGATAGAGTGAATATATTCCTGCTCCGACTCCTTTTATGTAACCGCCTCTTACCATTATTGAATGGCTCTCTATAGTGCAGTCTGCAGGTGCTTCCTTGAAATGCTCACCTACGAGTTTGGATACTTTCATTACCATATTGGGTTCGTCCTTTATTTATTGTATATTTCTTCCTTTAAAACTCCCACATACGGAAGTGCTCTGTAGTTTTCATCGTAATCAAGTCCGTAGCCGACAACGAACAGGTCCGGAATCTCGCGGCCGACATAGTCGGATTTGAAATCCACTTCACGTCTTGAGGGCTTGTCCAGCATTGTGCAGGTTTTTACGCTCTTGGCACCTTTCCTCTGCAGGTATTTTGCAAGATAAGAAAGGGTTTTTCCTGAGTCAATTATGTCTTCGACAATGAGAATGTCGCACTTGTCGATGTCTTTTCTTCTTATGTCGAGGATAATATCTATGTTGCCCGTGGATTTTGTGCCTGAACCGTAGGATGAGACTTTCATGAAGTCTATCTGTACAGGAATTGTCACCCTCTTCATAAGTTCGCCCATGAATACAACTGAACCTTTGAGTATTCCGAGCAACAGAAGGTTTTTGCCTTCATAATCGCGGCTTATTTCTTTTGCCATTCTTGTGACTATTTCATTAATTTCCTCTTCAGAAACGAGGATCTGCGCAATGTCCTGATTCAATTTAATGTGCCTCTTTTTCGTAATAATATGTTTTTACTTTTCCGCCCTGTTCACCTGGATTTTCTCTCTGCGGGTATCCGGGATACCAGACCACTTCGCCTTGGATATCCAGTACGGGACGTATTTTTCTTTTGCTGGATGGCAAGGAAGAGCTCACTTTTTTAATGTTTCTTGTCATCTTCCAGAACCTGTATGAGTCTTTTGTCGTCCAACTCCGGACAACCATTTTATCCAGCTCTTCTTTTTCAAAGAATGCATATCCTACTAAGGTGTATCCGTCTATGTTTTCTTCCTTGTCTGAAATGAGGAAGCCTTCAGTGTACTCTCTGAAAGACAGCGGATAAGAATATTCAAGTCTTTTGTCTTCCGTAACATCTGCTTCATTCTGCATTTTCAGCAGTCCGTCTTCGACTGTCGCAGCAATTCTGCCGGGCAGAATGACTGGTGCATTTTCTTTGCCGGAACAAATCATGTCAAGAACGGAATCCACATGTTTTTTCTCCAGGGGACTGCCGTACATAATGACAATTATCCTGGATGAAATTGACCTGTGAGCGGATGTGAGCTTGTCCCGAGGGAATCCTGATTCAGTGATGTACTCGCTGAAATACGCTTTTGCCTGGCTGTCTATGTAGTCGACGTCGTCTGAGACAATATCTGACAGAGAAGATACATTTGCTTCAGCACCCGAGTTAACTTTCTTTAAAAGCGGAACAATTTTGCCTCTTATGAAGTTTCTTGTGTAGTGCGTATCAGAATTGGTCTTGTCCGTGACAAAACCGAGACCTTGTTCTTTTATGTATTCTTCAATTTCGGATCTGGACAGCTTAATCAGCGGGCGGATTATTTCGTGTTTGCCCAGGGGCCTTGAGTAGGGAATACCTCTGACTCCGTTTATTCCGCTTCCTCTGAGGCAATTGAAAAGAACGGTTTCAAGATTGTCGCTTGAAGTGTGGGCGAGTGCGATGTAGCGGATATTAAGTTTATCCGCATACTTTTCAAGTATCTTGTACCGCTCATTTCGGGCCGTCTCTTCAACGGCGCTTCCTTTTGACAGCTTCTTTATGTCTACTTTTTCGGAATAGAAGGTGCATCCGTAACCTGAGCTTGTCTTTCTGCAGAACTCTTCATCTGAGTCGGAATCTTTTCCTCTCAGCATGTGGTTTACGTGGACTGCAATCACATTATCTTTTCCGAGCGTTTTGATGAGACAGTCAAGCAGTACGGATGAATCCGGTCCGCCCGAAAACCCCACTATTGCTTTTTCGATGTCCGAAGGAAGCTTTAATTCTAATGTATGATGGTTATCAGTCATTTTCAGAAATATTTGTTGCCATAGTTGAGAACTTGGTGTACTGAGGCGACCATGCAAGATCAATGTTTCTCATTGATCCGTGTCTGTTCTTTGCAATCATGAGTGTTACGACATTTGCCTTGTCGGGATCGACTTTGTCTTTGTCGTAATATTTGTCCGAATAGAGGAACATGACTATATCTGCATCCTGCTCGATTGAGCCTGACTCTCTCAAGTCGGAGAGCATAGGCTTTTTGTCGTTGCCTCTCTTTTCATTGCTTCTCGATAGCTGTGCAGCACAGATTACGGGAACCCCCAGACTTTTGGCCATAATCTTCATGTTTCTTGTTATGTCGGATACTTCCGTAACTCTGTTTTCAGTCTTCTTGTCTCCCTGAACCAGCTGCAGATAGTCCACTATTACAAGTCCCAGATTCTTTAGTCTTCTGAGTTTGGATTTCATCTGCATTACTGAAATGCCCGATGTGTCATCTATGTATATGTTCGTCTTTGAGAGCTGAGCTGCTGCGTAACCGATCTGAGTTTCGTCGTTCTGGGTCAGTTTTCCGGATCTCAGACTGTAGCTGTCAACCATTGCTTCACTTGCAAGAAGTCTTGTGGCGAGTTGTTCAGCAGACATTTCTAGTGAGAATATTGCCACTGCTTTTCCTGTGTTTTTGGCAACATTAGCAGCAATATTAAGAGCAAAACTTGTTTTACCCATACCAGGTCTGGCGCCCAGGAACACAAGGTCTCCTTTTCCGAGTCCGACAATTACGTCATCTACAGATGAAAATCCGGTCGGGATACCTGCTGCTTCTGCTGGGTTTGTCTTGAATAATTCAATATGCTGGAATGACTGGACAAGTGCATCATGAATCGTGATGAATTCATTTGAGTCACGGTTGTTAGACAGCTCGTAAATCTTCTGTTCAGCGTTGTCTAAAACCTGGTTGACATCGGCACCTCTTTCAAGAGCAGAAGACTCAATCTCGCTCGAGACTCTTGCAATCTTTCTGAGCATGCTGCTGTCCCTTACGAGTTTGACCCAGTCATCCATGTTGTTGGAATCAGGGAAGGCTTTTATGAAGGACTCGAGCTCATCCGTGAAACTCTTGAATTCGGTCTCAGTCATGGACTTTTTGACCTGGTTCATGACCGATGCATAGTCTATGACGTTCAACTGCATGTTTACCATCTTCATTGCATCAAAAGTGATCTCGAATTTCTTGATGAAGAAATCCGACGGTAACAGTTTTCTCTCTACGTCCGGAAACAAATCCGGGTGCATGAACAGTTTGACGATTATACTCTGTTCTGCCAGTGCCTCAAACGGCAATGATCTTTCAAATTCTGCCATGGTAATCCTTCTTACTGTGTAACGATGAGGTTTATCTTTCCTACTACGGTCGGGTGGAGTTTGACATCAACCGTGTAGTTTCCGTATGCTTTGATGGGGTCGTTCAACACTATTTTCTTTTTGTCTACTTCGATGCCTGCTTCGGCAAGTTTTTCTGCCAGATCTTTTGAAGTTATTGCCCCGTATAGTTTCTGTCCTTCACCTGAAGCGGCTTTGATGACGAGCTGTGTGCTCTCAATTTTCTCTTTGAGCTTCTGTGCATTCTCAAGGTCGACTGCTTCCTGGTGTTTTCTTGCTTCTTCCTTGCTCTTCATTTCGTTTAAAACCTGAGCACCGGCTTCAACTGCCAGTTTTCTCGGAAGCAAATAATTGCGCGCGTATCCGTCAGATACATCAATGAGTTGTCCTTTTTTTCCCTGTCCTTTGACATCTGCTAGTAATACCAGTTTCATATAACCTTACCTCCGCGCGTGTGTGATTAGTTATATTATATTAGCATAACAAAAATATGTAGTCAAGAAATTGAGACACAAAAAACGCCTATCTTTCGATAGACGCGAGAATTAATCAAGTTTGTATTTCTGAATTCTTTTGTTTGCGGTTTCATATACTTCGCTATCAGCTATTGCACCGATGACAACGATTAACATGTGTGTTTCTGTTCTAACGAGTTTGTACACGACTCTTATACCTATATCCCGCAACTTTATCTTTAAAAAGTTAGATAAATTTCTGTTATCTCTGTTGCCCAAAGGCTTGCCATAACCACCCTCAAATACTGAAAGAGGATTTGAACTAACCTTTTCTAATGCTTTAAGAACTTGAATCTTTTGGTTGCCGCCCAGTTGTTTAAAATCCTTTTTTGCTTCCGGCAAATATACAACTTGCCACTTCATTCAATATCCACCTCAGCAGCACTGCTTATATCTTCCTCACTAATTCCCAATTCCTTCATCAATTCTTCTTGAGAGATCAGTTTAGATTTATCATAATTTGACATTCTTTCCATTGCCAATGCAAGTAGATGAGCATCATTAACTTCATCCATCAGTCTAACATATTCTTCTGGCGAGAGAAGAACACATTCAGCAGTGTTGTTTTTCATGACAACCTTCGCGCCACTTTTCTTGACATCCTCAAATATTTTTCCGGCCAGCCCACGATTAAATGTTGAAATGGAGATTGTATTGGTTATAACATTAGTTAAATTTGGCATGATAATTCCCCCTTATTTCGTAATTAATTATATCAGATGTTTGTTTTAATGTCAATACATATGTAAACAAATTTACAAACAAATTTATTGTAAAATTTACAGCAATTGATGTTTGACATGATTTGCTAAATGTAATTGGTAGTGATATAATATCCCTATCATCGACACCGAAGGAGCTGCCTATGTCATCTGTCAAGAAAGCATTTGTGATTATGCTGGCCATCTGCATGGTAATAACTGTGGTTTCCTGTTCTCAGATGACGGACAGAGACGCGGGAAGTGAAGAGCAGACAACAAAAGAGTCAGTTAAAGTCACAACGAGCATAGTGACAGATAAAGATACTTCAGAAGAAACAACAGGTATCGATGAGACTACTACTATAGATGATTCGTCTAATGATATATACGGGTATGACCCGATTACCGAAAAAGTCGGTTCTTATGTCACAGTCGAATACAATCCGATGTTCTGCACTATTTCAACAAAATACAAAAAGGACCTGGGTTCAAAGGAAAAAGTTGAGTTGACAGTGACAATGCGGGACAGTTACATATTTGACGGATGGTCATTTAATGATTACATCTGCAATTCGACTAATCCGAACTATTCAACAAAGGAAAAGTATGCTTTTATAGCAGATGCAGAAAAGAAGGTATTTGTTAACTGCAGCATGACAGTCCGTTACGAGACTAACGGAGGCCTGACAAAAGACGGAAAGATGTCGCTTGAGACAACGTACAGTGTTTCTGAATACAAATGTCCGAGCACTTTGCCCGACCAGGGATATTTCACAAGGGAAGGATATGTTCTCAGTGAATACAACACAGAGCCTGACGGTTCTGGAGAAGCCGTCAGTATGGGCTCAAAAATCCGCAGTGATTCTTCAAAACTGACTCTTTACTGCATATGGCTGAAAACAGATGATCCGTCGGATTTTGAATACACAAGGGGAAGCGGAATTACCATAACAGGATACAAAGGAAACAAAAAAGATGTTGTCATTCCCGAAAAGATAGAGGGCTTAAATGTAACTGCAATTGCAAAGAAAGCATTTACAGGACTGGACATTGAAACGGTTTTCCTGCCAAAGACAATAGAAACATTGAACCGCGGGTCGTTTTACGAATGCAGCTATCTTACATCAATAGTTTTCTTTGACAGTATCTTAACTTTCTACAAAGATTCAATAGCGAGTTGTCCGAACTTTAAATATGTCAGAATCAATGCGGTTCAGGATTTGTACTACGACTGGATGATAGGCACATATTGCAAGACGGACAGGCTTATCTGGGCAGCAGACATGAAGAAGTTCATTTTCTACGGAGGCTCCGGAACTCTTCACGCAATCAAATGCGAGCTGGTAAACGAAGAAATAGGGGACGAATATGTCGTCATCAACTACGGAGCCAATGCCAACGTATCTGCAGCATTTGTTTTCGAAGGAATGAAGAAGTGGCTCAAAGAGGAAGATATAGTTCTGTGGTGTCCTGAAATGTCTGCATCTCCGCTTGGCAGTGCGGATATGACAGGCAGTCTCGGCAAGAGAAACATTGAGATATATGTCAGCGGCAACTACGATTTCCTCAAAGGAATCGATGTTTCAAAATACGAAGGCTTTTTCGATGCATTGATGCAGGTTTTATCCGATCACGAAAAACACAATGCTTCGTGGGACATGGGATCCGTCAGCTACAACTGTTACGGAGACTCTGTGTCTTCGGCTGCTCAGAAACTGTTCGACAACGCATATGGTTTTCCATCTGCATCAAATCTGTCAAGCTACAAAAGAATGCAGTTGATGATTCTGGAACTGAAAGACATGGGAGTGGAAACCTGGTTTTCTTATGCAGTAATGGATGAAACCGGTTCAGGTCTGACGGAAGCAGGAGCAGAAAAGTACGAACAGAATTTAAAGAAATACTTTGATGTCACCATCATTTCAGATTTCTGGGATTGTATGGTGCCCCACGAGTGTATGGCTGATTCCAAATGGCATGTGACACTGGAAGGTGCAGATATCCGGACGAAGCAGGTTATAAAAGACATACTGGCTCAGTTTGAAAAAGAAAAAAACGATTGAGTTGACAAAACAATTTCGGAATATATAATACTTAAACAGACATAGAAAAAATCGGAGGGAAAAATGTCAGTTTTCAAAAAAATCATGGCAGTTGTTATTTGCCTTGTAATGGTCATAACAGTTGTCGCATGTAACACAAGCGGCGGTGAAACCACAACCTCAAAAGAGACCGTCGAAACAACATCAAAAGAGACGTCTGAAACAACATCAAAAGAGACATCTGAAACCACGACTGCAAAAGAAACGGAAACAGGTAAGACAACGGAGACAACTACAACTGCAGAAACAACAACGGGAAAAGAGCCGGTTGTATATGTCAACGGATATGACCCGATTGATGTTCTTGTAGGCACATATGTCACTCTCCAGTATAACCCGATGTACTGCACAGTCGAGACAGAAGTTAAGAAAGGTCTGGGATCAAAAGAAACAGTGACACTGACTGTTACTATGCTGAACGGATATGTTTTCGACGGATGGTCAACATATGACTATGCTTGCAATATAACAAAAGACAACAAAGACAAAGTCAAAGTAACCAATACAGAGACATATACTCTTGAAGTCAATGAAAGCACCAAAGTATTTGTAAACTACAGCATGAAGCTTGTGTATGAAGCAAACGGCGGTAAGACAAAAGACGGAAAAACTTCACTTGATGCCACATTCTGTCTGTCCGAATTCAAATGTCCGAGCACGCTGCCGGACAAAGGCCAGTTCGCACGAGAAGGCTATGTACTGTCTGAATACAACACAAAAGCTGACGGAACAGGAACTGCAGTAAGCCTTGGTTCAAAGATAAGAAGCGATTCTTCCACACTGACACTTTACTGCATCTGGCTGAAAGCAAATGACGCTTCGGATTTCACATATACAACGGGAAATCAGATCTCAATAACAGGGTATAACGGAACAGCGAAAGATGTAGTCATACCTGAGACAATAGAAGGAAAGAGCGTTACATCAATAGAATCATCTGCGTTCAAGGGAAAAGATATTGAGACAGTATTTATTCCGAAGACAGTAACAAGTGTCAAAGCCAAAGCTTTCAATAACTGCCAGAAGCTCACAACAGTTGTTTTCTTTGACAACATCGCATTTGCAGACAATCCGTACTTCGATGACGGAAACGGTTCATTCACCAACTGTCCGAACCTCAAAAATGTCAGAATAAACGCAGTTTATGACATGTACTATGTCGGCTGGATTACAGGAACATACTGCAAGACAGACAGACTTGTATGGGCTGCAGACATGCAGAAATTCGTCATCTACGGCGGATCCGGATCACTTTACGGATTTGACTGTTCTCAGATAAATGCCGCAATAGGTGCAGATTATGTTGTAATCAACATGGGTGCAAACGCAAACTCATCCGCTGCATTTGTTTTTGACGGTATGCAGAAATACCTAAATGAAGGAGACATTGTTCTCTGGGATCCGGAACCGGGCAACTACACACTCGGTCAGGCTCAGATGAGCGCAAGAGCCATTGAATTCTATGTTGTAGGAAACTATGACTTCTTAAAGGGAGTGGATATTTCCCAGTACGCAGGTTTCTTCGGCTCAATCTCCGGCATAAACAGTTCACACAAACAGAACACATGTTCATGGGAATTCGGAAGCATCGGATATAACTGCTACGGAGACTGCGTATCCAACAGAGATTATGAAGAAAGAGAATGCTTCTACAACTTTGCATATTTCGGAAGGGTTGACTATTCAAGAATGTCTTCACTCATCGACGAATACAAGGCAAACGGAATTGATGTCTGGTTTACATATGCAGTAATGGATGAAGAATGCGGCGGTGTAGAAAATGAAATAGTGGATGAATACATAGCAAACATAAAAGACACGTTCAATGTCACCATCATTTCAGATTTCTATGACTGCTTTGTTCCTCATGAATACAGATGGAACTCCGAATGGCATCTGACAGATGAAGGCGCAATTTACAGAACAACAAAACTGCTGCCGGACATACTCGCTCAGTTTGCAAAAATGGGCAAAAACTACTGATAGCCGGTAGATATACACAGTTCACACAGGGTCAAGTTAATTCTTGGCCCTGGTTTGACTGTTGGGATAAAGAATTGTTGTATTAACGTGTAATTCAAGATATAATTAGTCTGTATTTAAGTACATCGGGAGGAAACCATGTCAAAATTCTTAAAAGCAATCTCTGTAATTATTTCGATTGTTATGGTGGCAACTGTTGTTGCGTGTACACAGAACAAACAGGACACGACAACAAATGATACTACTGAAACAACTGAAAAGACTGTTATAACAACGAGCAGTGAAGCAGTTACAACAGATAAAGGAACAACTGTTCAGACTACAGAATCAACCAAAAGCGATACCACTGCCAAAACTACAACAGAACAGACAACAAAAGAGCAGACTACAGATGTCACAAGTGAAGAAACAACCTCTGATGAAGCAGTAACGACAAATGAAGATACAAGTACAACACACAAAGATCCTGTTGTATATGTTGGCAGTTATGACCCCGTTTCTGAAAAAGTAGGCTCGTATGTAAAACTCGAATACAACCCGATGTACTGCTCAGTCAAGAGCGAAGTGAAAAAAGGGCTTGGATCCAAAGAGACTGTCACTCTGACTGTCACAATGAATGACGGTTACATTTTTGACGGATGGTCAACATATGACTACATCTGCAATGCAACGGAAAAGACTCAGGCAGAAATAAAGATTACAAAGACGGAAACGTATTCTTTTGACGTCAACACTGAAACAGAAGTTTATGCAAACTACAGCATGAAAGTCGTATACAACGCAAACGGCGGCAAGACAAGTGACGGAAAATCAAGCCTTGAAACAACGTTCTGCGTTTCCGAATTCAAATGTCCGAGCACGCTGCCGGATAAGGGACAGTTTGTCAGGGAAGGATATGTTCTCAGTGAATACAACACAAAAGCTGACGGATCAGGAACTGCAGTAAGTCTTGGCTCAAAGATAAGAAGCGATTCTTCCACATTGACACTTTACTGCATCTGGTTAAAAGAAAACCCCGCATCGGATTTCGATATTTTCAATAACAACGGAGAAGTGTCCATTTTCAAATACAAAGGTTCATCAAAGGATGTTGTCGTTCCCGAAAAGATTAATGGAATGAAAGTCACAGCGATAGAACAGGGCGCATTTACCGGTTCTTTGATTGAGACAGTATTCCTTCCGAAAACAATTCGTGATGTTTCTGACGGAGCTTTCAGCAGCTGTTCAAATCTCAACACATTAGTTTTCTTTGACAGCATTGAAACAATGAGCGACAGAGCTTTCTCAGGCTGCAAGAAACTTACAAACGTAAGAATCAATGCAGTCATGGACATGTATTATGTAGGCTGGATTTCAGCTACATACTGCAAGACAGACCGTCTTATCTGGGCGGCTGAAATGCAGAAGTTCATTATCTACGGCGGCTCAGGAACCATTAATGGTATTGACAGTACGCAGATCAACGATGCTATCGGAGCAGATTATGTCGTAATAAACATGGGTGCAAATGCCAACGCATCAGCTTCATTTGTTTTCGAAGGCATGCAGAAGTGGCTCATAGACGGAGACATAATACTCTGGGATCCGGAGCCTGGCAACAACACTCTCGGAGATAACTCCTTGGGCGCGAGAGCCATTCCGTTCTATGTAATGGGCAACTATGACTTTGTAAAGGGAATAGACATTACAAAACACAAGAATTTCTTCAATTACCTGCTCAACGGGTTTGCAGAAAAGAGAAACGGAAGTGTAAGCTCCTGGGAAATGGGAAACAAGACTGTCAACTGCTACGGCGACAGCACTTCCAAGAGAGAAACTCAGGGCAAACAGTTCCAGTACAGGTTTGATTACCTGACATCAAGATACGACTATTCAAGAATGACATACATCATCAGTGAACTGAAAAAGAACGGAGTTGATGTCTGGTTCTCATATGCAGTAATGGATGAAAGTCTGAATTTAAACGACTGGGCTCACCAGGGAGAGACAATTGAAGAAGTAGCTGAACAATACACAGAAGCTATTCTCGAACATTTCGATGTGACCATCATTTCAGATTTCTTCGACTGTACGGTTCCGAATAAATATTTCTATGACTCTGAATGGCATCTTACAAATGAAGGCGCCGTACTCAGAACCCAGAAACTGCTTGTTGACATTCTGGCACAGTTCAAAAAGATAGGAAAAAACTATTGATTGAGGATTGAATTATGTTTTCCGAAACAGATCTGATTATAAGCTCAATATGGCCGGCAGCACTCATAGTGCTGTCTGTCATCATCGCCGTTTTGCAGAAAACGACGAAGTATAAACTTGTCTTCGGAATAATCGGAGCAGTGGTATTTGCGGGTTCAATTATGGTGCTGCTGGCTATTGAGGCAACTCTTGCAGATGTGCTCATTTACATCACATGCACGTGTCTTGCCTATGTCATTGCAGGTCTCCTAGGAAAAAAGGAGGATAAGACATGACGTTTAACAGTTTGCAGTTCCTCATTTTCTTCCCGATTGTTGTTGCACTGTATTTCCTACTTCCGAAAAAGATAACAAAATATATGCTCCTTGTTTCCAGTTACTATTTCTATCTGGCCTGGAACTATAAACTCATAGGACTCATACTGTTCACGACCGTTGTTTCGTATGTGTCCGCGAGAATAATAGAGAAGAATGAGAGCAAAAAAGTAAAAAAGGCATGCATAGTTGTAACACTTGTCGCATGTCTAGGAGTATTGTTCTTCTTTAAGTACTATAACTTCATGGCGGATTCCGCATCGTTCCTCTGGGGACTTGTGAGCGGCATCCAGAACGACTGGACACTGAACCTTGTTCTGCCCGTCGGTATTTCATTCTACACATTCCAGACTCTGTCATATGCAATCGATGTGTACAGAGGCCAGGAAAAAGCTGAACACGATTTCTTTCTGTATGCTCTCTATGTGTCTTTCTTCCCGCAGCTCGTTGCAGGTCCTATTGAAAGACCGGGGAACCTTATCCCGCAGCTGAAGGAAAAACACAAATTCAATCCGAGCGATGTTAAGATAGGATTGTGGATGATGGCATCCGGATTTTTCAAAAAGATTGCAGTTGCAGACTTTTTGGCCATGTTTGTAAATTCAGTGTTCAATGCTGCTGAAGATGCAACCGGTTTTGGTGTTTTGATTGCATCAATATTCTTTACAATCCAGATTTATTGCGATTTCTCGGGATACACGGACATTGCCATTGGATGTGCGAGAATAATGGGCATAAAGCTCATGAAGAATTTCGATATGCCTTTCCTGTCCAAATCCATAAAGGAATTCTGGGGAAGATGGCACATAAGCCTGTCGAGCTGGCTGAGAGACTATCTGTATTTCCCGCTCGGCGGAAGCAGATGTTCTAAACCGAGACATTTGCTCAATATCCTCATAGTTTTCCTGGCAAGCGGACTGTGGCACGGAGCCGCATGGACATTCGTTATCTGGGGTGCTTTGCACGGAATTTACAGAATAATAGAAGAATTATTAAGGAATCCTTCTTCCAAACTGAGGCAGAAACTCGGTATAAAAGAAAACTCAAAAGTACTCGGAGCGGCAAAGACGGCAGGAACGTTTTTGCTTGTATGCTTTGCGTTCATTTTCTTCAGGGCAAACAGCTTTGACGACCTTGCAAAATTGCTTAGTCTTCTGTTTACTTCATGGGGAAGCATACCCGGTACACTTGAAAGCATGGGACTTACGGCATCGGCAATTATATACTTTGTTGTCGCGATTGCCCTCATTACCGCAATTGACTTTACTACAAAGCGCGGTGAAGAGAGTCTTGAAGAAAACGGATCAGCCAAGATTGCAGCATCTGTATGTCTGTGGGCTGTCATAATAGCTTGGATGTTACTCAACTCCGTAGGCGGAGCAAGCACATTCATCTATTTCCAGTTCTGATGGGGGGTGGATGTATGAAAAAGAGTAAGTTACTATTAATTACCGTCCTGATTTGTATCCTTCTTCCATTGATTATATTGCTTGGAACGGGATTCGTTCTTCCTGCTCAGTTCAATGAAACATATATGGGAGAATTGGCAGAGAAGACAGACAGACTGTATTCAATCCAAGAAGAGAAGGTTGTCATAATCGGAGGAAGCAGCGTTCCGTTCGGAGTAAATACGACTCTTCTCGAAGAGATGATAGGAAAGCCTGTTGTAAACTATGGTCTTTACGGCTCCATCGGAACCAAGGCAATGCTGGACCTTTCCAGAGGCGCAATAAACAAGGGCGATGTCATCATAATCGCACCCGAAACTGATCCACAGACATATTCTCTGTATTACGGAGCCGATTCCATGTGGCAGTCATGCGACGGAAACATGTGGCTGCTGTTCAAGACAGGTGCAGATAATGCCAAGGCAATGTTCGGTTCCTACTGGAAATTCTGTTCACTTAAGATGAAATACATTTTCAAGGGTGAAAAACCGAAGACGACAGATGTTTATGCAAAGAGTTCATTCGATGAGTACGGGTATATAATCTACGACAGACCATATAATATAATGGAGGAGAGATTTGATCCCACTTGCATAATAGACATCAATAAGGAAATAATAAGCGAAGACTTCATTGATTATTTAAATGAATATATAGAGTTTGCAGAAAAGAAGGGTGCAAAAGTGTACATCTCATTCTCACCGATGAACGAGGATGCTTTGAACCCCGAAACAACACTCGAAGATCTTGAAGAATTCGTCGGTTATCTCTCGGATAATCTCAAATGCGAGATTATATCCGATATGAACAGCTATATATACAGATCCGGATACTTCTACGATTCAAACTTCCACATGAACAATGCAGGTGCAATAATGCACACATCAAATCTTGCCCATGACATTGCCTCTGCACTTGGAATTGAACTGCTGAAAGAAGTTGAAATACCTGGTGAACCTGAAGTGCCTGAAATTATTGACCCGAAGGTATATGAATATGACGAAAACGAAGTTTACTTCACTTTCAGAGAAACAACGAACGGATACATAATCACGGGTGTGACCGATGCGGGAAAAGACAAAACAGTCCTGACCATTCCGCTGGCTTACAACAAGAAGAGAGTATACTCGATGGATGCCGGGACATTCTCCGGATGCAGCAGTCTGAAAGAGATTTATGTAACAGAAAATATTTCTTATATAGTCGACGGATCATTTGAGGGAGCAGATAATCTTGAAAAGATTCACATTCTCAATGAAGATCCCGACAGTGTAACGGTAAACAATCTTTCAGGTGACCTCGTGAAGGGAATGAGCAAAAAAGCCAAATTCTATATTAAGAAGAGTGCTTATTCATTGTTTGCAACCAACTATTTCTGGGGAGTATATACAGACTACATGACAACCGAATAGTGAGCAAAAAAATATGGTTGGAAAGACAAAATCTTTTCAACCATTATTTTTGTTGTTTTTTTGTTATGCCTGTGGATAGACACTAACACGTTTTCTGTTTCCGCTTGTGCGTTCGAACTTAACGACGCCGTCTGTCAATGCGAAAAGTGTATCATCAGAACCTTTACCTACATTAACACCGGGACGAACGTTTGTTCCTCTCTGTCTGACAATTATATTGCCTGCGAGTACGCTCTGGCCATCCTGTCTTTTAACACCAAGACGTTGAGCTGCACTATCACGGCCGTTCTTTGTAGAACCAACACCTTTTTTATGAGCGAAAAACTGTAATCCGAGTCTCAGCAACTTGAACACCTCCTGATATAAGACATCATCAAATGTCTTTTTCTTCTTCGTCTACGTCCATATAATCGTAGTACTCTTCTAACATATCGTTCAGCTGAATGAAATATCCTTCGAGCAGTCCCGATATAGCGTAGCGTTTCTTATCATCTTTGCTGTATTTCTTGAGGGCTTCCTTAACAATAACCTTGAGGTCGGCTGTCTTTTCATCGACCTCCACATCGACATCGACACCGTAACTCACTTCGATTGTGTTAATGACAAGCATTGACATGGCAGATATTGCCGAACATACAATGTCCTTGCCTTCTTCTTCAAATTCAGCATGTCCTGTCTCGCGGAAACCATAATACTCATTTCCGCATTTGTAAAACACTACTTTGATCATTAAACGTTGATTGATTCGATCTGAACCTTAGTGTAAGGCTGTCTGTGACCGATCTTTGTCTTTTCGTTCTTTTTTGATTTGTAAGTGAGAACGTAAATCTTTTTAGCCTTTCCGTTCTTGAGCACTTTAGCAGTTACAGTAGCACCTTCAACGACAGGTGTACCAGCCTTGAACGAATCACCGGCAACTGCAAGTACGCGGTCAAAAGTAACCGTTTCGTTTTCAGCAACATCGAGTTTTTCGATATATACGATATCGCCTTCCTGGACCTTGTATTGCTTTCCGCCTGTTTCGATTATAGCAAACACGAAAAGCACCTCTCTTCCATCTTAGACTCGCTGAACAGGGCAGTGACAAGCACTTTTGAAGCACCTGTGGTCAAGCGGCAACTTATTCTATCACAGGCCTATTTTCTTGTCAACATAATTTTTTAAATAATATTGTTGACAAAGTTTTTTCCATGTGTTATAATCAACACCGCTTTGGAGTTCTCAAACATAAATGGCGGAATAGCTCAGCTGGCTAGAGCAATCGGTTCATACCCGGCAGGTCATGTGTTCAAATCACATTTCCGCTACCAACCGCTCATAATGAGAGCGGATCTGGCCCGGTGGTCAAACGGTTAAGACATCGCCCTTTCACGGCGGTAATACGAGTTCGATTCTCGTCCGGGTCACCATTATCGTGAATTAGTATTTCACACGAAAAAGTCCGAAAGTATCGGACTTATTTTGTCTATAAAATTGTTGAAAATAAATTGTTGACAATGTAAAATCGCTGTGTTATACTAAATCACGCCGCAAGAAAAGTTCTTTTCTGCGAGAAGGGAGCATAGCTCAGCTGGGAGAGCATCTGCCTTACAAGCAGAGGGTCATAGGTTCGAGTCCTATTGTTCCCACCATCCGGCCCGGTAGTTCAGTTGGTTAGAACGCTAGCCTGTCACGCTAGAGGTCAGGGGTTCAAGTCCCCTTCGGGTCGCCATATTTTAATAATGGCGTAGACGTTCCTTGCGGTATGCCTCTGTAGCTCAGTTGGTAGAGCAGGGGACTGAAAATCCCCGTGTCGTTGGTTCGATTCCGATCGGAGGCACCATATGCGGATTTAGCTCATTTGGTAGAGCGCGACCTTGCCAAGGTCGAGGTGGCGGGTTCGAGCCCCGTAATCCGCTCCAATTTGAACACACCGGCCGACACAGGTTGGTGTGTTTTTAACAAAATAGCATTTGTATGGCACCATAGCCAAGTGGTAAGGCAGAGGTCTGCAAAACCTTTACGCCCCAGTTCAAATCTGGGTGGTGCCTCCAA
>JAILLB010000039.1 GCA_024693345.1 Clostridiales bacterium | reverse complement strand
AAACGCCATATGGAAGAGCCGAAAAAGGCCATCCAGTAATCGTTGACTATTTCTATCACGAAGAGGTTAGAGGCTCAAACAACACAGGGAAAAGAAACAGGAAGCAGGAGAGGAAGTAAAACGAAAGGACCACTGCCACATAATAGACAATAGGATTGATACCAATAATATCAGTCCTTTTTTCTTTGCGCGTTTTAAAAGCAGGTAAGTTATGGTGATGCTCGGCATTCAAGTACCTATGGGCCGTAATAGATAGCTGTACGCTTGCAGGTAGGCAACCTGTAGAATTAAGTCATCCTTCAAGGGTGGCTTTTCTTTTTTATGAACAATCAGTTAATTCCGCGCTCAAACGGTAGACAAAATTAGTCCTATATAGTACAATATATATAGGGGTGATGAAATGACGATTTGCATAAAAGACAAGATAAAAAGCATAAACGCAGTAATTGGCTGTAACATCGGTTGCAGATATTGCTATGCAAAAGTGGTGGCGACACGTTTCCATTTAACCGATGATTTTACTAAACCTACTGCAGCACTTCATAAACTAGAAAGATTAAGAAAACCTGGCGTGTATTTCCTAACTGGTATGTCAGACCTTTATCTATGGGAAAAGGAGTGGCTGGATAAGTCATTTGAGATATTGAAAAATTCTCCAAAAACCGTGGGGATATATTTGACCAAGGCTCCAAATAAAATAAAACTTGATAATGTCCCAGACAATGCTTGGATGGGCGTTACCATCACCTCCAAAGCTGATCTATGGCGATTGAATGCCTTAAAAGAAAACATCAAATGCAAGAATTATCACATCACGTTCGAGCCTCTTTTTGAAGATTTAGGTGACATTGATTTAACCGATATTAAATGGATTGTCATCGGTACAGAAACTGGGAACTGCAAAGGCAAGATTGATGCTAAAAAAGAATGGGTAGACCATCTAGTCGGTGTTGCAAGAAGATATGGATGTAAAGTTTTCTTTAAAGAAGAATTGGTTTATAAGATTATGAGCGAAGAAAACTGCATCCAAGAGCTGACAACTGAGATGGAGGATGCCTTAAGATGAAAAAACATTACGGAGGAACCCTTATCTCTCAAATCAAACAGCTTCAGGATAGGGCCTTTAACAAAATATTGAAAGAAGAAGGGATATATGAATTCAACGGCCAGCAAGGAAGGATCCTTTTCTCTTTGTGGAAGAATGAGAAACTCTCCCTTATCGAATTATCGAAAAGAACTTCGTTAGCAAAGACCACATTGTCCTCGATGGTCGAAAGAATGAAAAATGAGGGTTTACTGGTAGTTGAGGAATCAAAAGAAGACAAAAGAAGCCTAATCATATATTTAAGTGATAAAACTTTAGCGTTAGAAAATAAGATTAATAACGCCACAAAAAGGATTATAGATATTTTCTATAAAGGTTTTAGTGAAGATGAGGCGACTGAATTAGATAGATTATTAAACAAAATAAAGGAGAACCTGAAAGATGAATAAGAACGTAACCATCAAGCAAATCCAAGTCAAAGACATCATGACTAAATCTAATTCACCAATTGGTGGATATTGCGTCAATCCTTATGTCGGATGCACCCATGGATGCAGATACTGCTATGCCTCATTCATGAAAAGATTCACAGGCCATACCGAGGAGTGGGGCGCATTTTTGGATGTCAAGAATTGGGAGCCAATCAAGAATCTGGATAAATACAAAGGCGAGCATATTATCATAGGCACGGTGACCGATGGGTATCTCCCTCAAGAGGCCGAATATAAAAACACCAGGAAATTATTGGAACAATTAGGGGGCGTCGATGCAGAGATACTAATATGCACGAAATCCGACTTGGTGGTCAGGGATTTGGATTTATTGAAGAAATTCGATAAAGTAACAGTTTCTTGGTCGATTAATACCTTAGATGAATCTTTCAGAAGCGACATGGATGATTCCGTATCAATTGAAAGAAAATTGAAAGCCATGAAAGAAGTGTATGATGCTGGTATTAGAACAGTATGCTTCATATCACCAGTATTCCCTGGGATCACCGATTTCAAGAAGATATTCGAATTGGTGAAAGACCAATGCGATTTGATATGGCTTGAGAACCTCAATCTAAGAGGCGGGTTCAAAGGCAAGATAATGGATTATATCAAAGATAAATATCCTGATTTGTATCCGCTTTATGAGCAAATTTACAATAAGAGAGATAGAAACTATTTCGAGAACCTGGAAAAAGAAGCCGAACTAATGGCAAAAGAAAATGACTGCCCATTCGTGGATAATGAAACCCCATATGGAAGGGCCAAAAAAGGCCATCCGGTCATCGTCGATTATTTCTATCACGAGGAAATTAGGGGCTCAAATAACACGGGGAAAAGGAACAAAAAGCAGGAGGAAAGATAAAATGAAAGTAGCAATCACATATGATAAAGAAACCAATAGTGTGTTCCAACATTTCGGAAGGACAGAATATTTCTATATATTTGACACTGAAACTAATGAAGAAAAGGTAATCGATAACGGTGGATATAGCCATCATGATTTAGCGCCATATCTAGAATCTCTTGGCGTATCAACATTGATTTGTGGCGGTATTGGTTCTCATGGAGTTGAAGCTGTAACTGCATCAGGACTTGATTTAATACCAGGTGTAGTCGGTGATGTTGAAGATGTAATTAAGGCATTTAAGGATGGAACATTAGTTGGCAATCCAAATGCCATGCACTCATGTAGCCATGAAGGACATCATCACGAACACTAATTGAAATAGTAGGCCATTCTTCGGTTTGAGGGATGGCTTTTCTTTTGTTTTTAAGGGGTACGAAAGGGTACGAAAAACGGTCTAGGGTAAGAAGGGGTACGAAATTGTATCAAATGTTATGTTTCTAGACATATATAAATGATAACTTTGACATAGTTGTGTCAAGGTTTTTTTTGTCAAGGTGTCCAAAAGATTGCAAGAAAAATGCACTTTCTATATATTAGTGGGGGCAACATTTGCACCATTATAAATGTTAAGGTGCAAAAAATGCACTCGTGTGTTGATTTTAAAGTGCAAATCTGATATAATACACACGTGAGGTGATATCATGACACTTAAAGAATTGCGTTTATCAAAAGAATTGACTCAAAAACAGGTCGCTGATTTTGTCGGAATATCATTGCGCTCATATAAAGAATATGAGAATGACAATAATAAGGTGAACACGATAAAATACAATTATATTTTCGACAAATTAACGGGATTGGGATATGTGGATGAAGAACATGGAATATTGAAACTAGATAGTATAAGAAAAACAGTATCAGATGTCTTGTCAAGTTTTGATGTTGACTATTGTTATTTATTCGGCAGTTATGCAAAAAATACTGCAAATGAATTAAGTGATGTTGATTTACTTGTTTCAACAAAAATAACGGGTATGGCTTTTTTTGGTTTGGCAGAAAAATTAAGAGAATCACTTAACAAAAAGGTTGATTTACTAAATTTGGAGCAATTGACTAATAATCAGGTTTTGCTTGATGAGATATTGAAGGATGGAATAAAGATCTATGGAAAAGCATGGTCAATAACCCATGATTAAAATCACGGGCTTGAAAAAGCAAGTGAAGAGATCAGCTACGTAAGTAGATTGTTGACTACCCTAAGTCTTGAGACAAAGACTACGTTGGTTTAATTATCACACCTGCAGACGTTTGTCCTAATCTGCGGCACTGTGGTTCGTTATTAAAAGTCCCGATGGGTAAGGACGGTGTGGCGAACGAGTAAGTTTTACCAACATTGGGGAAGGGCACATAACGGTAAGATGTGTACCGGCTTACAGCATTAAAACACATCAAAAACAAAGGAAA
>JAILLB010000061.1 GCA_024693345.1 Clostridiales bacterium | reverse complement strand
GACTGCCTGAAGATGAATGAAGGCGACTCTGTTTACCGGTTGCTTGGAACGGTCAAAGGATATATAGCGTCCGGAAAATCTTATGACGTATATTTGACACAGGGAAACAGCAGTCACATAATCGTGACATTCGAGAACATGGACATATCCGAAGATATTTTCGTCGGTGACAGAATTTATGTCTGGGGTACCATAAAAGTAGTCGACGGAGTTCCGAGAGTCATAGTCTCCCGCAAGGCAGACTGGCAGTTATGGGGTACTTCCTCTGCAATGGATCCGTTGTCATTTGATTCTCTTGAAGACATTGGTGACGGACATGCAAGCGCTGTCGTGGATCTGGAAGGTGTCGTATTGAGCGACTCATATGTAAGTGAAAATGATAAGTACATAGTTGTAAAGGACAGAATGCAGAATGTGATGCCTTTGATTGTCGGCTCTGAATTTGCAGATATGTTCAATGTAATGTTTGAGGAATATGACGACGAAGAAATAGTGCTCAGAAATGTGGCTGTAATGAAGTCGGGCGGCAGGTTGTACCTGCAGCTCATCGAACAGAGCAGTTTTGAACCTCAGTACGGCCTCATAGTCAGCTATACAAGTAAGAAAATACGTACAGGAGTGACACTTGAAGAGGCACTTGAAGACCTCAGAGTAACATACAGATCAATTGATGAGGATGATGTTAATTTGGAAAAGGGCCAGTATACAATTTCCTGTCCGGATTTCGATTCGACCAAGAGCGGAAAATACACTGTGACAGTAATGTATGTCAAGTCAGAACACATGGTGAGATACGCATACATCACAATCACTGTGTCGGAACCGTCCAACAAAGAAAATGTTGAATATTAAACGATAAGCGATGTTGCATATATACGGAATTCCGGGTGCGGGTCTGCCTTCGGTAGGTGACGTCAATATTCTCGTTATCCCGATAGGATTTGAAAACAGTGATTACGGAACAGATAAGAGATAAAAGCAAAACTCGAAAAAGCATTCAACGGAACAGAAGAAGATACAGGCTGGCATTCATTGTCAAGCTATTGCAGGACGGTTTCGTACAACAAACTGAATTTACATGCAGACATTCTTGACGTATATCAGACAGAACAAGAATATGACCTGAAGAGCGGAATTTATGAAACAGGACATGCACTAGGTCTAAACGACTATTATGACTATGACATCACGAAAGATGACGGCTGTTTGGGCTGTTTTGTCATGATGGATGCAAATGCAGGCGATCATGATCCTTATTAAAAAGCGATACTGGGATGGATAAATCCGACTGTTGTGGGAACAGACAGCAGTTATGCATTGAGGTCATTTGAAAAGACCGGAGACAGCATTATCATATCAAAAGAAAACAAAAACACCTTCTTTGCTGAGTACTATATAATCGAATTCTATACCCCGACAGGAGTAAATGAGTACAAAAAGGACGACGGATGCGGTATCCCGTCCGAGCCCGGAATAGTAGTCTGGCATGTCAGTGCGGAACTCGATACAATGTCTAGGATTACCTCCCGCGAAAATGTCTGGGATATAACGCGTTATGATAACGGCAGAACTGAGCACAAGCTTCTCACAATTGCCTGTGCAGATGGCTCGACAGATATTGACGAAGACTATTATTACGTTCTAGGCAACAAAGATCTGTATCATGAGAACAGCGTCATTTCGGGTCTTGAGTGGTATGACGGTACAAAAGCAGACTTTTCAATTTCAGTCGGAACATTCAGTGAAGTAGACGGAGTAGAGCAGGCATCACTCGAAATCCATTTCAACTAATATTTATAGGGCAGCAAAAACGATACAAATTGTATCATTTCAGCTGCCCTTTCTAAATATCTGTATGCTTACATAGATGTATTGCTTTTAAATCAAAAATCAAATATAATTGAGTCAGCACATAACCACCACTTTTCAGAAAGGAAAACTCATGGATTTATAGTCCATAAGCGAAAAAACTCATGAAGTGCAATAAGTGCGGAAACGAAATTCCTGAAGGTGCAACAGTCTGCGACAAGTGCGGACAGCCGGTGGAAGAAGTTTCCAAAACAGAGAATCAGGAGCCCGAACAGAATACGGAACCTGTTCAGAGTGAAGAACCAAAGCAGTTCAGTTTCAATGCATCCGCAACAGTCGGAGAATCTGCAATGGGAAGCATCGGAACAAAGATCGCCGGCGCTGTAACCGGAGTCATTCCGGGTCCGGGGCAGGTGATCGTAAGCAGTGTGAAGTCGTTTTTCGCTTCAATAAAAGCTGCATTCAAGGATCCGAAGAAACTTATACCCGCCATTGTTCTGGCGGTGATTTGGCTCGTTCTGAACATTCTGCAGGCGTGCGGAATAAATCCAATACCAACTCAGATCCTGTCATTCTTAACGTTTGCAAACGGAGGAATGAGCGGAGGAATCCTCGGAGCAATCGGAGGCATTCTTGGCAAGGGTCTTTTTGTGGGAGCAATAGGCTCTATTATCAAGAGAATAACAACTAAGAATAAATCAGGAAAAAGGTCGTTTGCTGAAAGCATCAAGGGTGCGTTCGGCTTTTCCAGTGATGCGCTCGGAGCATATATACTCGGTGCGGGTCTGGCCTTCTTCCTGTTTTTGTTTATATCCGGAGGAGCAACGAGGATATCTTTCCTGGGTGGAATAGCTGCAGCATATCTTGCTGGTATGTCTGTTCTCAACAACGGATTCCTGACAAGACTCCTCACATCAATTACATCAAAGGGAAAAACCAAAGCAAGCCCGATCCCGCAGGGAATAATAAAGGGACTCACAGCGGGATTTGCTCTGTCCTCATTCCTCGGTCTTATCAACAGCTGGCTCGTCATCCTTATAACAGGCTCGGTTCTTCTTGTTGCAGGAATCGTCCTCATGATACTCCAGCTAACAGGGGTTTTGAAGATAGGAAAGGAGGCGAGTGCAAAATGAAAAGAAGAATAATCGCATTTATCTTTGCATTTATAATACTGGCTGCTTCCTTGAGCATTCCTGTCTTTGCGCGAAACAGCGGAAATCCATTCCCGTTTTCCGATTATGAAGACAAATATTTCTGGATCACATGCGGTTACCCGGCATGGGAGAGAGATTTGCGCGAGAATTCAGATCCATACTACAGCCAGCTGATGTTCCATGATTACCTCTCGGTTACTGTTCTCCACAAAGGATACAGAGAAGTGGAGGAGAGTGAATTCAACCTCTTTTCCAATTATGTGGCAAGGCAGACAGGCAACATCTGCGTCTTCAAAGTAAATGGTCTGTGGGAGGAAAAAGAAAAACAGGATGTATACCCAAAAGTAGATGGCTATTACGATATCCAGTATGTTACAAACCACGACGAGATAAACGATCATACAGATTCTTTCACAAGTGAGGCATACTTAAAGAACTGGAGAGCAGATGCTGCGAAAGGATTCAAGGAAAGACAGAGCGGTGTCCGCGATGTGATTGAATATAAAGGCGGATGGCTGTACAGGTACTCATTCAAAGAAGTTGACTATGAAGGCAAAGTAATAAGGAGATGGTCTGATTACAGATTCCTGCGTCCAATTCCCGAAATCAAGGATTTCTACCTTGTAATGACCATAGGCTTCACAGCAGGTCTTGGTTGGGGTGCTGATGATTACGACGAAGCAGAGTTTACCGCATATGAGAACAAATGGATGGAAGCATATTTCACATCCGATTATGTAATAGAATGGAAGGACGATTTCTGGGACTACAGACAAACTGAAGAGACGACTGCAAATGCAGGAACAACTCAGTGGGCTCAGGAAAATCCCGGTGAAGACTCCGGCGTTTCAGTTCCCGGTGCAATTGTCATTGGAGTTACAGGAGGCGCTATTGGTTTAGCCGCTCTCGCAGCAGCTCTGGGCGACAGTACTTCAGGGGAAGAAGGAGACAAAAAGAACAACAAGTCATTCAAGATGTATGTCCAGAAAGATTTCGGTGATGCAATCAAGCGGGGAGGGGATCCTGTGCCAATCCGTGCAAGGATGGCCGAAGTCGAAGGAGGAATCGAAAAAGACAGGAATGACCTGACGGCGAAAATAACGGCCCAGGGAGACGGAATAAAGGTGAACTCCGTTTCTGTTGCCGGCAGGTATATTGAGGCAATGATCAATGTGCCACAAGACTGCAAAGACGACAGAGCGAGCATAACGTTCACATTCACAGGTGAAGGCGGAAGCTTTGCCAATACAGTCCTGTTCAGAGTCATTGACGGACCTTCGATCAAGTTCGTCGAGGAGACGGAAGAAGCAGGCGCATTCAAGACATACGACAATGTATGGGGAATGGATATGATTCCGGGCGATGGATTCACATACACCTCCCAGTTCCTCATCATGGATGCGATGAGACCTCCTAAACTCGAAGACATTACAGCAGATAAAGTTACTGACTTTGACATCACATTCGAAGAGACAGGCAAGCAGTATCTGTACAAGATCGTTGTTAAGAACAATACAAAAAAGGAAGATACAAACGAAAAAGATGTCTTTGCCAAGAAGAAAGAACAGCAGTTCGAATTCAGAGCAGTTCTCGAGGACGAAAAGGAACCCATCAAGGGCTATGTCACTCTGAGTCTGTATCCAGAAGGAATCACTGTCTATTCAGACATGGAAGGCAAGAAGAATGACATCAAGTACATAAGAGTCCAGGCATACGAAAAAGAAGAATACGGAGACCTGGACAACAAGTGGCAGGTCAGCACAATCAAGTTCAACCTGGCAGTTGTGGGAAAAGAAAAATCCTTCATCAATCCAAAAGAATCCGAATTCACATTTGAAAAACTCAAGGGTTCAGGCGGTAAGGGATGCCGTGAGGACAAAGAGCAGTCACTGGCAGAGAAATACAAATACAAGGGAACACCCGGCTGGTACAACGACGTATTCACATATGAGATTGAACCCAATGCCAATTTGAGTGATCCCGATGATGGTACATTCTATATGACGCTTCTACCGGTCAAAGCCGAGTATGAAGGCGTTGCATACGAAGCAGAAATACCGATCAGGCTCAAGGGTAAAGATATAGATCCGCTCGGCGACTGGGAAAAGGAATACAAGGAACTCAGGCGCAGAGTAGAAAAATTCTCATTGCCTTCAAACAAAGACAAGTGGCTTGAGAGGGTTGAAAACTGTGCTCTTGACCCGAAAGTATCTGTTGAAGAACTCAGACTCACAAGCAAGTGGATACTGCGTGAGTACATGGACTACTGGACAAACCAGAACAAGAAGGATCTGTCCGAAGCAAGGATGTACAACGTCATAGTCAACGTGCTCGAGTGGACCAAGTTTGCAGGCGACTGTGCGTTCTCCTTCCTCATCAATATGTATGCTGGACCTGTAGCAGATGCACTCTTGTCTCCTGCAAAGGACTTTGCAACGAGTGCCATAGGTGAAGTAATTGCCGCTGTCAACAACGGCGAGACACTCAGTCTTGAGACAATGGAAAGATTCGAGTTCTCAAAGAATCTTGCACAAGCAGGGGACAACCTTATTGCAAACAACATCAAGTTGACAGACTGGAAAACTGCGGCAGCAACTCTCGGCGGATACTTTGTATACTGTGCACTCAAGAACTACATACTCAAACTCAGAGAAGAGAATGTGTCAGATATCTGGGGTGCACTGTGTGAAGCGTTCAAGGATATGACGCTGGCCGCTCTGAAGAGCAAGGCGGGAGACCTCATAGGCAAGTGGCTCAAGGACAGCAAGAAGTTCCAGGAAAAGATCGTTCCATATCTCCAGAAGTATTTCCAGGAGACCCAGATCACGACCCTCCAGCACCGCATCAACGATGCACTTGACCTTCACGGAGACCTCAGGAAAGTTGTGGGCTTTGCAAACGATGAAGCAGTGACAGCCAAAATTGAAGATATGGTCGGAAAATACATAGGCGACCTGGTCGGCGCAGGCTTTGACAAAGTCAGAGAGTGCTATGACACATCCAAGTTCTCAATTGAAGGAGGCCACGTCATCTGCTGCTTCAACCTGAAACTGTTCGATGCACTTCAGTACGGAATCCGTCTGGATCTGACCGCAATTCTGATGAACATGAGTTGCCCTTTCTTCGGCTGGCTGTATAACTTCTTCTTTGAAGGAATACCTTGTGCAATGAGCGTGATCGAAAAACCGAAAGATCCACCGCTTCCGCCGGCAAACGACTGATAAATCAGCAAAAACAACTGAACAGTATAATCCCCTGTGCAATTTACTTCTGCATGGGGGATATATATTTGTATTCCAAGATAAAGAGGAGTATAATGGACACTGCAGAAAGAAACCTGACAAAGGAGGTTTTTTATGATTTTCAATGCATTGGATAAAATCAGGAGAGGAGCAATTCTCACCATGATTTTACTTTTTACACTGGGCATTGTATTGCTCCTGATACCGCTCGAGTATGTTCCGACCCTCATAATAGTGCTCGGATACGCGCTCCTCATTTTTTCCATGATTCTTGCCCTGAACTTCATTTCCTGTAACAAGTCCCTCATAGAATTTTTGAAATTTGTGTTCGGACTTGCAGTCGGAGTTGTAGGTGTATTTGTTCTCGTATTCAGAGACAACACTCTCGTAATACTCACCTGGCTTGCAGGTCTCGGTATTATCTTTTATGGACTCTTTACTCTGGTACATTCACTGACATTTGCACGCCGTGCGCGCCGCAAAGCATGGTGGGTGCTGACAGTTCTCGCTGTTGTAACAGTGGCGCTAGGAGTAGTGATGTTCATCAATCCGTGGTTTGTTGAAACAAACATGCTGATGAAAGTGATTGCAATTGCAGTGCTGTTTATGGCACTGGTCAGCGGCCTCAGACTTGTATTGGAATGGCCAATAAAACTTGAAGACAAGGAGGTCAAAGAAGATGTCAAAGAAAGCTGAAAAGAAGAAGGAAAAGAAAGTCGAATTGGAAAACAAGGCTGAGAATATAAAGAAGAAGACTGCCGACTCCATCGAGAAGATGAGTTCCAAACTGAAGGCACTCCTTGAAAAAGACCTCGAAATCTTCAGAAAATATGAGAAGACCAGAGCAGCGGAAATGCTGAGAATATTTGCTTCTCACAATTTCTACTCAGGCGGTGTGACACCTGTTGAATTCAGAACAACACTTGAAGATCTCGGACCTACATACGTCAAGATAGGTCAGATTATGTCCAGCCGTCCGGATATTCTTCCCGAATCCTACTGCAAAGAGCTCGAAAAGCTCCGCCAGAACGTTAAACCTCTTGACCCGCAGATTGCCCGCGCCGTAATTGAACAGGAGACGGGCAAACAGATAGACGAAATATACAGCGAATTCAGAGATGAACCGTTGGGATCTGCTTCCATCGGACAGGCGCATTATGCCGTACTTAAAGACGGAACAAAAGTCGTCACAAAAGTGCAGAGACCTCTCATCGAAGAGATGATGACAAAAGACTTTGTCCTGATGAGAAAATTCGCCTCCCTCATAAACGTTGTTACCGAAGGCGAAGACAACTCACAGCTTGTCGATCTCATGGGAGTACTCGATGAACTCGAAAAAGTGTCAATGGAGGAACTGGACTTCCGCTTTGAAGCAAACAACACAAAATTCTTCAAGGAAAACTGCATCGAAGATGAGAATGTAATCTCATGTCCTACAATCATAGACGAGCTCTCAACAAAGAGAATCCTGACCATGACTTTTGTCGACGGATACACTCTCGCCCACAAGGACAAAATTGTGGCAGATGGCGGAGATCCCGAAGCAATAGGAACTGCAGTAGTCAACAACTACGTACACCAGGTGCTCGACGTAGGTACTTACCATGCTGACCCGCACCAGGGCAACATCATGGTGAGCCACGGCAAGCCATACTGGATAGATTTCGGCATGATCGGACACCTCAGTCAGCAGGAGAGTGATCTCATCCAGACTATGGTTCTGTCTTACATACATCAGGACACCGAAGGCCTTATAAACTCAATCATGTCTCTCGGCGGAAACACTTCAAAGACAAACAGAGACCAGCTGACTCAGGATGTAGACAACTTCATGCAGAGAATGAACGGGGCTGTGAGCATAAGCGATGTCAACATATCCGAACTCATGACCGATGTAATGGATATTGCAACCAAGAACCACATCAAGCTTCCGGATTCATACACACTGCTGGCCCGCTCCATAATTGCCATTGAAGGTGTTATTGAACATCTCTGTCCTTCACTTAACCTCATGAAACTCATCTCAGAGAAACTTGTGGATAAGCTCAGAAAGAACTTTGACATCAAGAAAACCCTGATGGACGCAGGCAAGGAAATAGTGGGCATAGGCAAGAAGACTGCTGAAATACCGGGACTTGCTGCTGATGCACTTAGCAACCTTGCAAAG
>JAILLB010000096.1 GCA_024693345.1 Clostridiales bacterium | reverse complement strand
GTATGTATTAAATTGAGATATGTAGCCCGGTATGTTGAATATGGCCACCAATCCATTAAACAGTCCTGAAAGCATTGACCATAGGCCGTTTATCATTTTCGTCATGAAGGCGAAAAACCAGTTAAGAAAACCGTCCATTCTATCTCCTTACAAAACCAATCGGCCTCTGTTAAAAGGCCGAAAGATTAATCTCAATATTTGAATTAACTACTTCGGTCACTCAGTTTTCGAGTCGTCTTTTTTACTCTCGTCAACATCCGAAGAATCAAATTCTGTGCTTTCTGCCTGTTCCTCAGCTTCTTCTGCGGGAACTTCAGCTTCTTCTGCAGGAGCCTCAGCAACTTCTTCGCTTGCTTCTTCTACAGGCTCTTCTGATTTTTCTTCGGGTTGTTCAACCGTTTCGTCTGACGCTTGCTCTCCTGATTCAACTGCACTCTCCTCTACGGGAGCATCCTTTTCGGGTTCAGTTCCCTGTGATGTAGCGGCGGCTGCTGACTGTTTAGCCAGATATTCTTCGATAGCTTTTCTCTTGATCTCTTCTTCGTCTGCAGCTGTAATACCGGCTTTAGCTTCCTTAGGTCCTTTGACTTTGATAAACAATACAACGAAGTGAATTAATTCGTAAAGGAAGAATATGGCGAGCGGGATAACGATGCAAACAAGAAATCCTGTTGAGCTTCCGAGGAATGACACAACTGAACCAAGTCCCGGTATTCTTGTACCAGTGTAGATACCGATTACGCTTGTTGACATAATCTCAGGGTCTGCAATTCCATGGCTGTACTCTTCATTAGTACCCATTGTTATGTAATAAGTAAATCCACCTGATTGCCTTACATTTACAATTGCGTGGGTTTCAATGTCGTTTCCGACCTTGCCATCACCATTAATATCCTGAGAAGAATAGAATGTGATGATGTCACCAACCTGGCACTGAGCTGCTTCCGGCATTCCGGATACTTTCTTGACCACAATCATGTCGCCTGTTCTGATTTCAGGTGCCATTGAGTCTGATACGATGGAGATATAGCTGTTTCCGAACAATGACGGAACTCCATCAGCATCTTTCTGAGCCGAGAAAACAAATACTGTAACCACTACGGCAAATACAACAAATATCCACAGAAGGATATTCAGAATAGTACCGCCAACTTTGGAAGCTTTGCTCTTGGATTTATCTTGAGTGTTATCCATTATCCACCTCGTAATCATCAATTTGCGTATAGTACGCAATATTACCCTACAATTATATATGACTTTTCGGCAATTTTCAACAAATTGCTTTATTTTTTTTATTTTGTAATACAATTGTAACGTATGCGAGGCTGGATTATTTGGTTTTTCACTCGGAAAAAACTAAAAAAGCCAGCTGCTTTTGTGCAACTGGCTGCCTTAATCCAAGACCCTTTAGCTTTGCGTCACAACCTCACGGTTGTTTTGCCTATTAAGTTGAGTGCTTACTTTTTACCATAAAAGATGATTGCTGTCAAGCCTTTTTTATATATTTATATATATTTTTTATATATTTATATATATTTTACACACGAAGTTCCAAATCTGGTTATTTTTTTGTGACAATCTTCTCCATCACAACCTTCATCGGAGCCATCCCGCATGACTTATAAAACCCAAGAGCTTCATCATTGAGTGTCCAAACATTAAGAGTCACATGGTAACATCCTAATTCTTTTGCTTTATCACAGACATAGTCAAAAAGCATTTTTCCCATTCCCTGTTTTCTATGCTTTTTGTCTACACACAAATCATCCAAGTACATCGTCTTTATGTCTGTCATGGATATTCCACCTTCGTTTTCTTTGATAATGCAGAATGCATATCCGAGAACATTATTTTTTTCATCAACTGCGACGTATATTGGAGATTTGTCATCTGACATTATTTTTTCGACTTCTTCAGGACTGTATTTTGTGATTCCGTCAACAAAGATATCGGGTCTTCCCTTAAAATGCAGGTCGTGGACCTGATCCAATAAGTCCATTATCTTCGGTATATCTCTTTTTTCGGAAGTTCTGATTGTCATGGTGGGTCTCCTCTTCTCAAATGTCTAGTTTAATTATATATGCACAAAGGGAAAAAGAAAAAATTTTCTCAAAAGAATTGTGCCGGTATATTGCAACCGGCACGAATTCGTTATGAATATGGATTAGTCTATAGTGATTGTCTTCTTTTCCGGAACTTTTTCTTTCGGATCTTTCTTTGCGATATTGAGTGTCAGCAAACCATGCTCCATCTTAGCTTTGATATCTTCCTGTTCAACATCTTCGCCTACGTAGAAGCTACGCTGCATTTCACCTGCATAACGCTCCTGACGAATGATTCTGCCAGTCTTCTCATCCTTTTCTTCTTTGTTGAGTCCCTTGGAAGCGGAAATTGTGAGATAACCGTCTTCAAGGCTCAATTGAACCTGGTCTTTATCGAATCCCGGAAGATCGATTGCAAGCTCATAGTGATCATCAAGTTCACGTACATCTGTACGCATCAAGTTCTTTGCATTGTGTCCGTAAAGCGGATTCTTTCTTGAAATTAAATCGCGATCGAAATCATTCATCCAGTCATCAACAAGATCATTTACAGATTTTCCACCAAATAATGTAGGCAAGTACAACATAAGTCATTCCTCCATTCGATATTTAAATTTAGTCTTTGTTTTCACATGACTATGTATATATCATAGATGCCGAGGAAGATTGTATGGTCCAAACCTATTTCTGAACCTTTCTCTTCCTTCTTACGTGCCCTATTATACACCATGTTTTAGCACTTGTCAATAGTGAGTGCTAAATATTTTTGCAAATTTTGCAAATTTTCTTAGCAGCATACGTGAGTCACATTTGATTATGAGATTGTTTTAGCACTCATTGATTCGTTGAGCCAGCAATTAAATCTTGTTGTAACTTATTCGCCTTCATATTCATCTCTTGGATATTATTCAAGTCAATAACAAAGGATACAATAAACAAGAATGGGGGGCTGTTTAAAAACCCGGATTTTTCCGAGTGAGTGAACAGCTCTTTTTTGTGCATTTATGCCTGATTTCCCACAAAAAACAATTAAATTGATCACAATTCATTGGATAATAGTAAAACTATAGGCATTTCCTCCACGTTATGGAGAAGGAGATGCCTATACTTTGTTTACAAATTGTAAAATCTTTGAATTAAACAAGCGGAGCTTGTTTAAAAACTCTAGTTTTTCTAGAAAAAAGGCTGTTTATTGCCTCGTTCTATTTACCGAGGTTTTTAAACAGCCCCCAAACTGTATTATTGCTTGATACACACACAATGAATTCAAATAAACTGCAATAGTATATTTTCACACCGATTGTTTTTGTTTCTTCTTGATGACAAATTTATAAATAAGTAACCAAATAATTCCTATCATGAATGCATCAAATGCCCAAAGGTTGCCGATGGGCAAACCAAATGCAAAGACCTCATCATCGCGGAAAATATTCCAAATGAATCTAAAGAAACCATAAATCACCATAGCGATTGGGTATACTTGACATCTGAACTTTCTCTTTATCAAAAGAATAAAGAGAAATGTAGATAAAATAATCGCAGTAATCAGTTCGCATATTTGACAAGGAAATCGAATTTTATCAACACCATTTGTCCAAATAACAATACCTTCACAACAACCATCTACAAGACAGCGAATTTTACATAATCCCAATGTCAAAACTCCAATAGGAGCAACAACGTCAAGCATGTCCAAATACTTAATCCGAACAAGCGGTGCAATCGGCAATAGAAATATGGGTATGAAGAATACAGTTCCGAAAAATGATTCACCATCAAAATGGCCATTTTCTATAAAAAACATCACTTTTGCGCTCAAAAAGCCTAATATCATAACCAAAAATGGGATAAGAAGACACTGCCAAATCGCGAAACCAACTCTTTTTCGGTATACAATCAAGATGATTGCACTAATTATCATTCCGATAATCAACAGTAATAGTAACAACTTCATATTAACTCCAATCTAATGTGACATGTTAAAATCACCCACTTGCACTAAGTACATATTCATCGCAAGCTTTGAAATAATCATTGCCATTGTCATCCTCCAAAGTTGTCGTTCCGGTCGAATTTGTGTAGATAATCCTGTATGCATATAGGTAATCATTGCCTGGCAACGCATCATCATCACATAAAAAGACGACCAAGTTCAAATCTTCGCCTGTTCTGTTCACAATAGTTATAGTGTACAAACCATTTGAATAATCATCTGGTAACGGAACGGTGTCTCCGTTTACTACTCTATTTCTTGCAAATGCCACATCAATGGAAAAATTTTCTTTTGTTGCTTCATCCGGAACATCAATAGAGAATTGAAAAAGCATATTGTTTGTGGTATCTGGAGATGTACGATATTCAACATCAAATGCATCTGATACACCATTGCCCTCACTACTAACTCTGGTTACCGCCTCAGCTCCTCCTGAAGTTGCAATGTCAAGATACATCAAATATGCACCTGTTTTTCCTTCTACCGTACCGAGTGCATATTCTCCTTCGTTAACTGGTATTTCAAGATAGTATACCGCATTGTTGACAATTGTTGGAGATTTACTCCACTCCATATCAAATACTAATTCATATCCGTCTGGAGTAGCATTTGCACTTCTACTGACTCCATCAGACCATAGTCCATCAGAATACAAGTAAATGTAATTTTTACTGTCCTTTTTCTCCGAATGCTGGAAAATCTTGGAAATCTCTTTTATTGCAATAATAGAGTGATTGCTATTACGAAAGATTTGATGAAGCGAAAAGAAAGCTTCATTTCCACTAAAATACGTTCCCGCAAAGAAAGAAATCGCACCTCTTGAATTGATATTGCAGTCTATACAGTCTTCAGGTAACTGATAGTTCGTATAGGTGTTACTAAAAATTGAAACCTGATCAGCAATTACAATGCGTTCTTCAGATATAGTTGCATTCATGAAATGCAAACCATAAATATTCGTGCCACCCGAAAGCATTTCATATAATCCAGATCTAGCTCCTCCAAGTACCATGTCACCTTCTTCTTCGTAAGTGAATTCATATTTGTTCAATCCCAAAGCCTCCAATGTCATGGCATTATAGCCACGTAGGCCTGCGTTAACACTGGAATGTGCACTATTGAAACTATCAGTAATTCGTTTCCATCCATTACTGCTTGCCGTCCGAGTCAGTACCTCCAATTGTGCGTTTATAGCAGAAGTGAAATTGACACTATTATTTTGGCTACTATTGGTTGAAATATAAATATCTTTTGTTCCGTAATTAGATACACGAATATCCGATAGATATCGCGAAACACTTGCATCGGTACTATTAGCACCTGAAACTATGTATCCGGTATTTTTTGTAGGATGCACTCTATAATCACTGCTATCCCACGAAGTTGGATCATCTTCGTCACTTGTAGCAAGAATCAATGGGAACCATGTAGCAATACCTCCGTTTTCTTGCGTATCCCTGATATGGGTGATAACTTGAGGACGAGTATCTGTTTTTGAAACATAAAATGATTTCGTTTTTTGTGCAATTGTTATTCCCGGTTTGTTATATTCCAACAGATTGGAAAAAATAAGCGGATTTGTATTTGGAGCAGCAGGATTAAATGTTGGACCATTTACGTCAGAAGTCAAAACGTTAATATTTTCTAAACTCTTTACAACATTCTGCAACCGGTTCAAATATGAACCAATCGCGAAAGAAATGTTTAATCCATCAACTCCGGCTGCCACCGATACGTTGTTCAATGGTTTTACTTGCTGGATTTGTTGGTTTGATATTTCATTAGAATTATTCGTAACTGTGTTGCTTAAAGTCGCGTTATCAACTGTTATTGATTTAACAGTCGGTGTAAAACTAAGCGTTCCGCTGCTACTATTCAATTTCCACCCTGAACTGTAAACAACGTAAGCGTTTCTACTACAGCCTGACACACGCGTGTAAAGATTACTTCCACCATTGTTCCAAGACACACTTGATGTTTCGATGGAAAGATCTGAATCACTTCCATCATTGGTATGAGCTAAGTATACTGTTTGTGAGTTGTGATTGGTAGCTATGGTTCCAGAAGGAGAGGTAGAAACGTTAGAAAAGGTCCATTTTGTAGCATTGGATTTGTTTGTTTGATTAGTAACTCCAGAAGTACCTTGCCCTTTTACACTTAGATAGTTAGAGCCCGAAGAAATCAAATACTGTAGCGGGGTGGCAATCCATCCAGTAACTCCATTAACCCAGCCCTCACTATCATATGTCAAGTAGTACTTCACACTATTGATAGTCGTATAGAACGCATTTGGATAATCATTGGTTCCATCTGTCCATGTGGATGAGGCAGTTGTGGAAATTGACAATTTTGAACTTTGATTTGCATTATAGTTCAAATAATATGGAATACCTTGATAGTATGTCCAAATACGATTATTGGGACCATAATACCACTTAACTGCACCAGTATTATTGGTCAAACTTGTACCATTTGTTCCTAACACATAGTTTCCACATTTAATTTGAATACAATTTGCCGTATCCAACTTGTTCCATCCTGTACCATAGGTAGTGTCATATGTCAAGTAATCATTGTTGTACTGATATGTATTTCCAACAATGTTCCATGTGACACTATTGCTTGACAATGATACTGAGACACTGTTAGATGTTAAATACTTCCCCAGTCCTAAATTGTAAATTGTGCCACTATTACTAATTTCCCATCTCGCATTTTCATTTTTACCTGTAATCGCTGTAAGACTATTATCAACAGTGCTGTCGTTTACAAATGATAGGTAATGGCCATTGCTTACTAAATATGACCATGATGTATATTTGAGACCACACCAACCATAATCATACGCAAGGTAATATTTTGTACTATTAGGCGAGTATGCATAATAATATCCATTTGCATCTCTTGTCCAAGTTGTTGGGCTTGCACTAACACTGAGGCTGGCATCATTATTAACACCCAAATAACGAATCGTGAAATCCGAAGCGACAATTGCAATTGTGGTCTGTGTATTTGTTGTTGTACCAGCATTGCTTAAATGCCATTTACTGGTATCAAATACAGAATCAGATCCATTAATGCTGACTCCGGAGCTCTCGTTCCATGTCAAATAAAGCCCATCGGACCTAATGGTATAATAAACGATTACTTTGGTCTTCCACTGGCTGTTCTCATAAACAATGTGATAACGGATACCCTTTGCACTATCAAAAGCGTAAAAACCACTTTCGTCTTTATACCAGTCTTGTTGAGTAGTAGAATATGTCAATTGGCCGTTCAACATATTTACCCCAAGATAGACCTTATCATTTCCATTCATACGATAAATACTTGCGGGTGTTGATTCTGATACATTCTCCGGTAATAGACTGATTTGCCATTTAGAATCATCAATCAAAGTGGTGCTATTTGAGACAGAACCATTGTTTATTGAAAGATAGTTGTCACCCGAAGAAATGCTATACCATGCACCGCAATACAGTCCCCAGCCCGTGCTTATATCGTAAGTAACAAAATACTTACGTCCGTCAATTATTGTATAGTATGTATCGCCTCCGTCATCAGTTGACCAGACAGTAGATGAGGAAGAATCAAGGGAAAAACTCAATGCATATCCGGATTGGGATTTATTTAAAAACTTCTTTTCACCATCGACTTCAACAAATAGATGTCCCGAACCATCGAGATGCCACTGATGTAGAGTACCAGTAAATGATGTCAAATCAGCAAATGCTGTCTTTCCGGGATTTACTCCAAAATAATGTGTCTGCCCACTGTTGCTGATTACAATCCAATCTTCCTCTTCTGCGACAAATGCACTATTTGAATAATTTACATAGTGTCTAACACCATCATTGCCGTTTTGCGTGTAATACTGGCTGTTGTCTTCGTTCCACGAATAATTGTATTTGGTACTCTTTCCAATGTTTTGTGTCGTAAGTGTACCATAGATATTATAATCATATGAAAGTACAATTTGCTCGTCGCCAATATAAGCCGAAAGAGTATGATTGGTCGAATCATATACTATAAAGCACCCTTGATTGCAGTTGTCAGTTACAGCAGAGACAGTTCCATTTCCTGTTGTGCCAACATAACCAAGCTGCAGATAATGATTGCCTGAATCTTTAAAGAATATCCAGCCATTTGGTGCAAGTGTAAACTTGTTATTTACACATTGAACGTAGTAAGTGTTATTGCTACCTACATAAGAAATTGAATTGTTTGTAACCGTCCACGAGAATGTTGTGCTTAAAACAGTCAGTGGATTTGCTGCAACCATATCGCCTGTAACGGATCCCGAAATAGAAGCAGGCGCCAAATAATAACGTGTACCATCAATAACACACCAAATATCTGTAACTCCGGAATTTGAATAATTCATCTGCCATTTGGCCGAATCTGTAATTGAGTTTATTGAAACAATTCCGGTCTTGGATGCATTCAATGCCAGATAATTACCATTGAAAGAAATGGTATTAAATACAAATGCTGCTTCCCATTCATCATTCGTAGTGTTATATGAGATGTAATAATTTCCACCATAGTATGTTGTATACCATCCAAGATCATCTTGGTTCCAAATCACTTCTTCAGAAGAAACACATAAATAAACATTTCCATTGCCGTCATCAGCGAGGGAAAGATAATATTTTCTAGTGTTAATCGTTGCATAGATGGATGAGTGTCCTGAAGCCCTGGTTTCAAGTGTCCAAGCAGATGCACTGTCTACTGTTTCATTCAAAGCATACACAGAATCATCCTCTGGATTTGCAACAAGATACATCCCGTTATATGACAATGTAAACTTGCTTACAGATTCAACAGACCATTCATTTCCGTTGCATGTTATGAAATATGAAACGCCGTTTTTTAAAATGTAATAAGAATTGTTTTGTTTGCTCCAAGTGGCAACATCATTGACCAATACAAGTTCTCCTGTTGTCGGATTACAGTCGAGATATTTAGTCTTGCCATCTATCTTAACACTGAATGTGGTTGATGAACCTTCAGGGTCAGATATTTGCCACAATGCAGAATACTTATTGCCATTAGCAGAAGCAACTACTCCATTTAATCCTTCATTTGCCAGAAGGAAAACTGTCTGGCCATTTACAGAACAGGATATTGTTTTTCCAGTTAGAGAAACACATTTCCATCCGTCTTCGTAGGCGATATACCACTGAGTTCCATTAGCTGTTGTGTAGTAAGATGAATTATCTGACGTCCATCCATAAGCACTTGTACTAACAGTCAATCCATTGTCAAAAGCCAGATAGTACGTTGTTCCATTCAAAATAGCTTTGAAATACGTCAAATTATTCTCTTCTTGTATCTGCCATTCTGATGATGCAGCGGCAGAATTGGAGTTTGTGACACCAGTTGTTGTCATACTCAAATAATGGTTATTTCCATCAGATAAAGAATAAGTTGTTGCTGCTGTGGTCAAATTCCACTCTTCGTTGAAGTTGAGATAATATGTTGTGCCTCCAACAACCGTGCTTATTTCAATTGAGCCTGATACATCTTCCGCAACTCTCCATGTATTGTTTCGGGTTGTTGAGAGTGTTAATGATGTCCCACTTGAATTAAGGTAGTACTTATCCAATCCAATATACGTGTACAGATATGAGTAGTTAGAATCTGCTATATCTTCCTGAATCCATTTTGCTGCTGTATTTGAATTTGCATTAGCAATAGCAACAGATGAAGACACGCCCAAATAATTAATCTTCTCAACGTCAGAGAAGAAATAGGCAATTCCCTCATCGCTTTCATAACTTTCGTAATAAGAAACGGTATATTTTTGCAAATGATTTCGGCCAGTTAGATATATATAAGGATTGTGACCATTGTAGTCGTTGAAATAATAAGAACCACCTAAAACAGATTGATAAGCTCTCATTCGCAATCTATAGGTATTTCCTACCTGAGTTGTCGTACTGACTTGATTATTTGCTGAAACCACATATCTCGTTATTTCACCTGTATCTAAGTCGTTTACCTGAACAATACTGGTTGGGTAATAAACACTACCTGATGCTTTTCCTGCAATCTCATTCAGTCTTAAATACAAAGACTTCATATCTACCGATCCACCCCAGCCCGGATCTTCTCCCTTTCCAAACTGTGTTCCAATGGTTTCTCCTAAAGTCTGAACAGATTGATGCAAATCACTGTCTTCAACACAACCGAAATAACCAAAACCTATTTCTGCAGCAGCTCCGCCCAAAATTGTGCTGTTATTGATATAGACATCCTGAACGGAAGAAGCCAGTGTTATATGGCCGGCTATATAACCGGCATAACATGTGCCATTTTTGTGAATAGTATTACTTACAGTATGCTCGGATAAAACAACATCATTTTCATCTGTAACAACACTTTCAATAGCTGTAGGATCCAAATTGGATAAATCAATTGTGACATTATTGTAGTACACATCTTTTATCGTTGATGTGTATGTTTCAGATCCACCGTGAGGGACTCCACCAGGACCAACATACCCAAAAACACCTATGTCACAAGTGGAACGATCGACTGTATTTGTTGTCTCTATATTACCTTCATTATCGTAAGTATGTACATCAACAGTGCTCGTTGATGTAATGAAAAGATTTGAAACAGTAAGTCCTTTACCATCAAGTTGTCCAACAAACGGAATTTCTGACGAACCAATAGGCATCATTGTACGCTCCCCGGAGTAGTATGCCATATTGAGAGTGTCGCTTTTTTTTCCTCGTTCTTGTTGATTATAAATTTCTGTTTGCAGTTCTCCGGTATTATCGTATTCGAAAACATAACAAGTCTCCCCTTCATCATATGAAGCGGGAAGACTTGGATCATAAAGACGATCTTCAGAACAACCAATCTGAAAGAAAAGGAACTCCTCGCCAAATTTGACTATAATATCATCCTCATGATAAACAACCGGTAGGTTCGTTAAACGTTGGAAAAACTCAACCATGTGATAATAGTGAATAGGTCGAGTAATAACAAACGGATCATCCGCGGATCCACTTCCGCAATGAAAATATTCTGTCACAAGACTTCCGGCAATACGTGCAGTTATCGTATTCTGGTCAAGTCCCAACCACGCAAATGTGGTTACAGTAATAACGCAAGCCAAAAAGAGGGCGCAAACAATTATGACGACTGTTTTTAATTTTGTCATGTTAGCTCCCTTCTTTTCCCGTAAAAATTTGTATTGTTCCTACATCATCACCAAATGTCGTATTATCACTGCCTTCATGGAGATGATTAATAAAAACATCCATAAGTGTGTCATCGTAATCGAATTCTATGTACAAAATGAGATGTTTGCTTGTACCCGTTTCATCTGTAGCATCGAACAATAGTGCACTGTAGTCGCTCTGACGAAGTCGAAGTTCAACATACTCAACTTTGCTATATGTCGTCACACCGGCATTTGTTGTTGCACTGGCAAAAGTTTTTGCCAAATCACCAGTTACGCTTTCAAAAGCAGCAAGTCGTTGTGTAAACAATGTAACATTATTCTCTATTCTTTCAGTTTTTGTCGGTGTTGGCAATGTGATATTTCCACTGCATGCCATTTTTATTGATAAAACATTTGAAATGTATTGTTGTATCGAATATCTTTCACCACTGGTGATGTAATTGTTTGTTGCTTGACCACCATTAGGCAATATATATTTTTCATCACACGGCACTTTTATAGCCAAATAATCTCCACTTTCGTTCGGCACGTTACCAATCTCGAGCACAAAAACCAAAGGTGTATTAACGTTCCTATCAAGGAAGATTTTATCAAACTCTGTCATCGTGACACTATTCACTTCATCATGTGCGGAGTCTGGGCCTATTTTATAGCAAACTGCACCACAAATACCATCATATTGCAGTGCAAAACAAGATACTGTCGTCACATTACTTACCGATTGAATTGTCATTGTTTGATTCTTTGACCAAACTTTTCTATTCATCGAAATCCACGCCATTGTAGAGTATGAAAAACAAAGCATGACAACAATCATGCACAAAACAACATATATTAGTTTTTTGTTATTCATGCTTTTTTCTCCTTGTTTTTTTAATTGGCTTCTATCGAAATATCGAATGAAATATCAGCAGTGTTTGTAGCTAATGATGAAGAATTAACGTAATTGGTTGTATTGTTTTTTTGAAGCGCTCCATCAAAATAGCATCTCAAAGTAATCTGTATGCTCCCAATTGTATTTAGTGGAATTGAGTTTATGTCATTGATAGAAAAATGGTCAAGATCATCTAAGTTCAATGTTCCTTTATATGTTCCGGAAACATAAATATCAACAGAAGCGGATTTATAAGCTTCATTTGTTGTCGTACCCGAACCATTTTCTGTGATGGTAAAAGTAATGACTGAATAATCGCTGTTTTTCGTCATTGCTTTATCCAAAGATGCAATATAAACGACTTTGTCTATGAAATATTTGTTTGCAGATTGTGATGGAACATGGGCAAAAGTCAAATCATCACCTTTTCCGGTAATTCTGCTAACATTTTCTGGATTAGTATTGTAAACCAAGTTAAACACGTTTGTTCCAGTTACTGTTGGGTAATCATCACTATCGTAGTGATCAACAGGAATAAGTTCTTTGGCATCTTCGCTCCATCTCTTTTCGATGTAAGAATTTGACAAACTTGAGGCCGTATAACCTGCTATTGCTGATGAATTATCTGAAATAACTAGATTGGGTGAAACATTAACACGCATCTTCACATCATTTGTATCAGCTTGATTATTGATACCAAGCCATGCAAATGTTGTGGCAACGAGAACGGAACAAAGCAAACCAACCATTATCAATTTACAAAAAAGGGGTGCTTTCCATGCAAATAAAACAGAACGAGATTTGTTTCTTTCTGTTCTACGCATAAAAATCACCTCCTTGTTTTTCAATTGTGATTCTTATAAACCTAAATTAGGAGTGTTCTGTTGCTGTAAATGTGACATTCAATGTTATATCGCCAACATCTATCTTTGCTGTATTGATAAATGCTTGTCCGTCAGATTTTAATAGTGCACCATCAACATAACATCTCATAATCACAGTGATATAACTACTTGAGTTTAGAGGAATTGTTCCATTTGATAAAAGATTTACACTAGTTAAAGCTGTGGTATAATCATTTGCTGATGCACTAAACCCGGCAACATTAATTGTTCCTTTGTAATTGCCCGATGATACGGATGTAACATAAAAATCGATTGAAGATGCCTTTAAGGTATCATCTTTGTATGTCCCGTCGCCTGATATCGATGGAGCGTTGGGAATCGCAGAAAAAGCGGCATTTAAATCCATGTTGTTCATCGCTTCACCGGTACTGGCAATATACACCGTGAAATCTACAAAATTCGTTCCAGATACTGCATTTGCAAATGCGAAAGATCCGGAATTTTTCAAACCGGTTGAAGGATTAACATCTCCCATATCGGATTTTGTCAAACACTTTAATCCTGTGCTGTGACTAGTATAATCAGTGGAATGTGTTGCGGGTGTTACTGATGTTGCTAAATTGCTAAAAGTAACCGAAAAATCTGATTCTGTTGGTCCTATACGAGATTGCAAAGTAGAAGAATTAGAATTAATGATTAAGTTCGGAGTTACTTCCACATTAAGTTTCATGCCATTTGAATTTGTATTTGTGTTCATTGAAAGCCAAGCCATCGACACGGTGGCCAACACTATCAATGATAGCAAGAGAGAGATTATAGATGAAACCATAACTCCTTTAGACTTTACAAACTTTTTCATAATTCTCCATGATTCCTTTCTGAAGGATAAAAAATAAGCCAGCAGTTGTGATATTGCAACTGGCTGACTAACTGGAGTCCCTATAGCTTTGCGTGACCGGATCGCTCCGGCTTTGCCCTCGCGCGTATTATATATAATATTTTAGGCACTGTCAATAGTTTTTCGAAAAAAAATCGTATTTTTGACATTTTTTAAATATTTTTAAACAACCATGAGTCTTTAAAGTATATTCTGTTATTCGAGTATATGATTGAACATTTTCGAAATGCGCCACATTCTAATACTACATATTTATCGAAACATCAATTTGAATTTTGAAATCGCCTAATATTTTGGTTTCATCTTTCAAGGTAATTGAAAAATCCAATTTTGTTCTAATCGTGATGAAATCAATTATATCGTCGAGGTATCCGTTTTTAAAATATGCTCTTTTTCTTTGCCGTTATCCAATGACAACATTCTTAACATTAGCATTTTTAACTCTTTCTTTTTGAGCCAGTTTCAACAGTCGATTGCACTTCTTTCTTCTTTTCATCTACAAATGTTGGATAGAGCGGTGATGCTCAAACCGATGCTTATATTGCTTATAGTTTAAGTACAGTTGATGACAAAGGCTTTTATTCAAATAACTTCGAAAAACAACTACAAGGCTACAGGTGCAGTAGGTTATGACGATTATTTTTTAGCTTAAAGCTGTAAATGTTTCAAGTGGTGATGAATATGTAAATGCCATAAAAATTGACTTGACTTTTGGTGGCGCAACCGATACAGATATGGCTTTCCGTGTTGCTGTTTTTGTTGAAGATTTTGTGGGTGCAGTTGCAGTCTAAAGGTGGTCGGCATTTTTTCTTGTTTACAAGACTATTATACCATTCATTCTTATTGTTTTGAGCCCAAATGCACAACATTACATCATTGATTCCCGCAATTGAGGCCACTAGTTGGATAGATAACCATGCAATTACTTTTGCTGCCAACTCCAGTCGTTTCTCTGGACTCTATTTCTTATTCCGACCTTTGTGTCTCAATTTTTCCGGACCATTTGCTTCTTCAATTTGAGACCAACGACGGATCATCTCCCGATAGTATTTCGGATTCTTTATTCCTCCCTGAGTCTCTGGCCGCCTTCATTCCAGGTACATCACTGTATCGCACAAAGTTATACCCTCTTTACTGGTTGTCCGGTAAAGAGGGTACATGTCAATAAGGTCTCTTTCTTAGTATGGATACTTTATTATGAAGCAGGGTATTTAACAACAGGAGTCATATAAGTGTTGCCCTCTGTTGTTGTAATCACACAATAATATTCGCCATTAGCTGATGCTGTATAAGTTGCTTCTGTTGCACCATCAATTGCATCTGCTGTTCCAATCTTATACCAAGCGTAAGTAGCTGCTGTTTCATCATTGGTGAGAGCTGCTGTAAATGTATTTGTGGAGAGGGAGTTAGTGGCATTTGCTACTGAGCCTATGAGAGCAACAGACGTGTTAGTTGAATCAAGCGAAAAAGCTAAATCAAGCGCCCAACTCTCAGTAAGACTAACAAATTTAGTGTTATTACAATCGGTATCTTCGCCTTCAAGCCACAAACGTACAGTAACTTTGAAATATTGAGTTTTTCCTGCTGCTACTTGAGCTGACCAACCAGCATTGTTGACTACAGGTGAAACAGCTGCTTTTGCTGCAGTTCCAGAAACTGCTGTGCTACCAAAATATGCGAAACTGGTCGGAGCCATAATTGAGTTTGCAGTTGTTGTGCTTATGGCTGCATAAGCATTTTCAACTTCAGTAGCTGCAAGATTTGTTGAAGGACTTGCCTGTGCTTGAGCAAATACTGCAATACGGAATGCATGAGTTACGTTTGTAGCTGCACCCATGTATAGTAGATTGACTTTTGACAGATTCACATATCTATCTGCATTGCTTGCATTAACTGCTTTAAGTTCAACAACGTAATCTACGTAACCTTTGTAGTGTGTCCCGGATATTTCAATATCGTTGCCGGTAACAAGTGTATACGGAACTGTTGAAGTACTTGTCTGTTTGCTACCATCTGCTGCTGCATCGGTTGTGGTATAAAACGCTGTAGGAAGTGCACTAATAGTTGATACCGGTTGCAGGGTTCCAGATACAGTCTGATTGACGCCACTCTTGAATGCGGAATCTGCAGATTTATTGTTGCCAGCAGTTGAGGGTGCAACATACAGGTTATCACTAACATATGTTTTAACTTCCATACCAGTAACAGTAACTTTGTTGTTCATTGAGAACCATGCATAAGAAGCTGTTGACATGAGCACTGCTGAAACAAGAAGTAAAGCGAGTGCAGGAATCAATTTTCTAAATTTTTTCATTTTGTTTTTCTCCTTAAAAGAATTGTATTTGTATTTTTTTATTTTTCATCATCACTTCGCGATTTCAAAATCCATCGCTACTTTTAATTCACCGCCAAGTAAGTCATCAATACAGTCGGGATCGTCTCCCTCTATCCAGATTATTACGGTGTACTTTGTAACATCTCCGGGATTGAATCCTCGTACTTGACCTTGGGTTACTATCCTGTCAGTCAAAAACTCTGTTGTTCCCGGTTCAGCTCCTGAACCATCCGTGGCTGTTCTTGCGTAGTTTGTCCAAACTCCGTCAATGTAAAGCCTGATTCTTATTGCTTCATCGAGGTCGTTCTCAACGTTTACAATGTACATCTGGTAGTTGTAAGCAACCATTCCTTCGCCAGCATTCTTTAAGTAAAATGTGTAAGCTACGTAGTTGTCTCCGTTGTGAGCACCATCTATGTTATCCAAGTCGGCCGGAAGCCATGACTCTGAGATGTTCGTTATTTCTTTTGAGATTTCTGCATTCAGCATTGCTGTCGGTGTGTAGAAGTCTCTTGTGTCTGAAAGGGTCAGTGCATACTGTGTTGCATCGAATTTGTTGATGCTTACCGTAAAACTACCGGTTTTTGTGTAGAGTACCGAGATTAGGTAGATTACAACTGCCAGGATAACCATCGCCGCTATCGCAGTTCTCATTATCTTCTGTCTGACTGTAAACTTTTTAACCTCGTTGGCACTTCTTAAGATTATCTTGCTCTTCTTTTCTGTTCTCTCTGCCATATCAGTCCTCTTCGGTTTCTGTTTTTGGCGGGAAGATGCCGTCGTAATCTTTGTTACAGTATCCTGTGCAGCCTACTCTTTCAGCGCCTTTTTTCTTATCTTCAGCAAGTCCCATCGCTATTACCTGAACGTTAAGTCTTATCAGGAAAGCTACAAGACTTCCTACAGTCTTTTCTTCTGTTTCGGTTTCGAAGTTCTCATTTACACTCTTGTCCATGAAAACTATGTCAACCGGCAACTGCTGAAGTTTCATCAAAGGAAAGTATTCTGTGCCCACTTCGTCAAACCCGATCTTGTATCCGAGCTCCTTGACCTTTTCAATTTCGTTCTTCATCAAGTCGAATTCACTGAAGAATACATCTGAGTTGAACTCAAGACATATTTTGTTAACAGCGGCTTTTGGATATCTTCTCATCAAAGAAGTCAGAAAGTCAATTAACTTACCGTCTTTGAGCATTCTGTCGGGAACCTGAATCGATACCCAGCCTTTAACGTCTTTGCCTTCGCCGTTATGAAGGATTCTCATCACCTTCATAATGTTCTTTTCAGCAAGTTGTTCGCATTGAACTGTCCTTCTGGCTACGAATCTGTAGTCATCGGGAGCAAGAACACCTGAG
>JAILLB010000087.1 GCA_024693345.1 Clostridiales bacterium | reverse complement strand
ACCAAGAATACAAGAATTACCAATGGATTAGAAAAGAACCATGCAACGGATGCTCTGTGTATAGCCAATCACCCTAAAGCAGTACGAGTTGAAAGTGTGTTTATTCAAAAGAGAGTAAGACGACACAACAGACAGTTGCATAAGATGACAATACTTAAGGGTGGAATAAGAAAACTAAACCAGGCACCAAGAGAGGTCAAAGGATTCAGATTAAACGATAAAGTTCTTTATAACGGACAAGAATGTTTTGTCCATGGTAGAAGGACATCCGGATATTTCGATCTCAGATTGATAGACGGGACATTAGTTCATCCATGTGCATCATGGAAAAACACATATTTACTGGAACACACAAATTCAACATTAACACAGGAGGTAAGGCTCTCCTCCCATGACTGAAGTCACGGGTGTCCGAGCCTAGATATCATGAAAAAGCTAACTCTTGTATTTCTAGCATTGTCTCTGGCATTTGTTTTTTGTTCGTGCAACATACACATTAACAATATTGAACTGACAGAATACAAGGAAACAATTAAGGTGGGCGAGAAGTTCAGAATAAAGTATTCTGTAAATTTCGAAGATGAAAGTGTTCTTTTTGTTTCAAGCAACACCAAGGTTGCGACCGTAGATTTGACCGGCGTCGTCCAGGGAGTTGGCGTGGGTGATACAACAATAACCGTAAAGCTTAGCAGCAATAAAGACATCAGCACATCATTTACATTGAATGTAACATCTAGATACAACAAAGAAGACTTTGCCAACATCCCTTTGGATGAAGACTTGTGGCATATAAAGTATCTTGAAGAAGGGTCTGATGTTGAAACGATCTACATGCTTCTCCGAAAAAAAATCTCTGACGTGGCAAGAGGAAAAGAAACACGCACATCATTCCAAATAAGTAATGTTGCCATAAATGACTTCAACATACTGGACTACTCTATAATGAAGGCGGTTGGCATGTTGTGGCTCAACTGCCCATACGACTTATACTGGTACGAGGAACAGAGCGGATTCACTTATGACTATAACATAAAAGGAAATACTATTGATTTAACTGTAAGAATGCCTGTTTGCTCCGACTATAGGAAGAGCCAGTATGAAGTCGATGAAAACAGAAAAGAAGTCGCGCTTATTGCCTTGATAAATGCAAATGCCATTGCTTCAGCTGCTCCAGAAAGCGACTATGACAGAATAATGTATTTCAAAAACAAAATTTGTGACCTCGTTACATATGACACCGCTTCAAACAATGCGCAGATAGCTGGTAAAACAAAGTGTGGAAACAATCCGTGGCAGATGATCAGTGTTTTTGATGATGACACATCGACAAACGTAGTCTGCGCCGGATACTCCAAAGCATTCAAGTATCTCTGTGACAAAGTAGGCATTGAGTGTAAAGTTGTAAATGGTGAAATGAACGGATATGCACACGTTTGGAATGTTGTCACACTTGAAGGTAAGAACTACATTGTGGACGTAACAAACTGCGATGGCAACTCATCCGGTCGACCTGACAAGTTAATGCTTGTTGGAGCAAAAGGCAGCATTGAAAAAGGATATACGGATTTAAATGTTGGAATCAAGTACAGATATTACATAGACAATGATCCTGCAACAAGTATGTTGCTTGTTTTCTCTGAAGAAGGCCTTACAATTTCCGACACATCATACAAAAAACACTGAAAAATCAACAGACCCGTGCTGATCATAGCACGGGTCACATTATTATTCGCGTCACTTATTTATTTCCAGTTGAGCCGAAACCGCCTTCTCCTCTTTCGGTTACGGACAATTCATACGCGAACTCGAAATTTGCATGAACATAAGGCATAATCACGAGCTGAGCTATTCTCTCGCCTGCATCTATTGTCTGGTCGATTGAAGAATGATTGTGAAGAGCAACTTTTATTTCTCCTCTATAATCAGAATCAATCACTCCGACTTTGTTGGCAGGAGCCAATCCTTTTTTTGTTGCAAGCCCGCTTCTCGCAAATACCAATCCCACATATCCTTCCGGGATCTCGGTTGCAATGCCTGTTCCCACGAGAACAGTTTCGCCATGCTTTATTGTCAAGCATTCACTTGTTGCCGCATACAGATCTGCCCCTGCGGCATAATTACTTCCATAAGAAGGAGCCTTTGCGAGTGCGTTTAACTTTATATATCTCACATTTACATCGTCAACCATATTCACCTCACCACAACACATTTAATGCCGCCTGGAACCATCATTTTCGGTTCCTTTCCTTTTCTCATCTTACACTCAATTGAACCATAAGGCGTTGGCATTGAAACATTAACACTTTCAAGTCCGAAAAGGTTCGGGGATACCCTTATCTCCTCAAATCCCGGTTTAGTCATTTCAAAGCCTAAAAATGCCTTTACAAGAGCATATGATGGGCAGGTTGAAGATGCATGACTGAAATCTCCTGGGTAATCTCCCCAGTTTTCAGACAATGCCTTTCCCTGACTATCAATGAGGGCACTCCATCTGCGGATTATGTCAATCCCGTAAGAATTGAAATCTCCCGTCTTGAACAGCATTTCAAGCATATAGTTCATAAAGTATGGCTGAACAGGTCCCAAATCCGGGTTCTTAACCACATTTGAGACTATACTTGCAACGTTTTCACTCCTACAGATATCAAAGAGCACTGCAAGAATATTCGGATGTCTGATGTAATATTTTCTGTTTACGTTTTCCGGATTTCTGGAAGACACATTTCTTGTCTGTGTCCCGAGTCCGGCAAAGTATAAGTTGTTTATTGAATCATAAAAGTTCGTGTTAAAAGCATGGACAGCAGTAGATTGCGCCCTTCTGCTCATAATTCCGAGTTTATCGTCTTCCGTAACCGAGCTTATTTTCGACAATATATTGAGGGCATTTATGTAGAAAGCAGTCAACACTGCCTGTCCAAGGGCTTTAGGCGGGTGCATCATATCAAATCCGTCTATTACCACTTTGTCTACTGACGAATAGTCTCTGCACTTTTCCGGAAGACCGTTTGTTCCAAGATAAGACTGAAATTCTGAAATAATCTTAACTTGTGCATTTTTTGTATCGTCAAAGAGTCTTGAATCACCTGTGTATACATAGTAATCCCAAAGCATCATCACCCAGATGAGAGGAGACACAGTGTCATTCATCTGACCATCAGAAGAATCGATTATTTCTGCTGTTTTGATTATGTCTGATTTTGCAAGTGCGGTATCTCCGAATACATAATACTCATTCAAAGCCTGAACTCTTTTTTCACCGATTCTGTCAAATGCGTTACCTTTGAGAACGCTGTCAAGTAGCACACTCTGTCTGCAAATGGTATCTGTATGAGTGCAAAGTGACCAGATTCTGTTTAATTCTTCATCAGAAGTGGCAAAAGAGGCCCTTGTAAGGCTCGGATAGTGGACATAGTCAAGTTGTACATCAGAAATCCTGACTTCAGTATCGCTGAGATTTTTGACCTTTACGACCACTCTGTCCGCACTCCTGAGATTCATTGACCTGAACTGAAGTCTTCCCTTTGCCCTGATGACTTCTTCACTCTGAAGATTGTCACCTGATTCGCTTGTTCCGATTGTAAGTTCATAGTCTTCACCGACAGCCGAAAGGCACACGTGTGATGACCAGATTTTGCCGAATTCGACAGAAAAAACCGCTTCAATTCCGGCAGGACATACAAAAACATCATTTCTCTGCGGAAGCACTTTCTCTTCTGTAAGACATTGCAGTTGCGAATCTTTGATGTCCAGTCTTATGTTTTTAACTTCTGCTTTTGAAGGCGCGGTGTCCTCTATTGTGTAATCGATGTGATTTTCAGAAACGTACCTTCCGAGAATGCGGGCATCCCATGTATCGTCTGTGAATATAACTTCAGACATTCCGTCGTCATATACAATTTCACATGACAGAATCAGGGCACCTGTACCGCAGGAAGATTCAAATTTTGATGTGGGCATATTTCGCACCAGCACTCTTATACTGAGTGTATCCCCTTTTGGAGGCAGAGTATATACCGTGTAATAGGCCTTTTCAGCCTTTTCATCTCTTCCGTTTTCGTGGCCTGGGCACGAACAACCTTCACCGATGTAGTCATCGTTGACCCATAAAAAATATTTGGACATTGCAGCTATGCTGATTTTGTAGAACAAGACTTTTTTTCTGAGTCTGTATCTGTTGGAAAACTCAGCAACGCAGTATTTCCCCGCATTTTTATCTTTTGAGAATACAGTAAAAGGAGCCGCCTGAAAATCAGGATGTTCTTTACTGCTTAACCATATCCATTTTCCTTCCATACACATACGTGCACTCCCGCCTTTCAATGGCGGTGAGAAAGCGTTCTCCTTTCACTCAAATTTGCTTTTATCTGCGTTTATTTCTTGTTTTTGTCTAAGAAGTTGACAATATCTCCGACTGTTGAAAATGTTCCAAGTTCTTCATCCGGAATAACGATACCATAGTCCTCTTCCATGGTCATTAGAAGCTGAAGTATGTCAAGCGAATCTGCTCCGAGATCGTCCTTGATTTTTGCTTCAAGAGTAATCTTGTCCGGTGAAACCTTAAGTTGTTTGGATAATACCTTTTTGAGTTCTTCTAGCATAGTGATTCTCTCCTATTTCGTGATTAAATCTTCAATGATTATGTCTTCGAATTGCTCCATGCAACTCTCTATTTTGGGCGACATTTCACTCAGTTCCATTTTATATGCCTGCTCGATGCACTTTTCTATGGCAACTTCTTTGCTGCTGCCATGACCTTTTATGACCACTTTGGAGGTTCCGAGAAGAACACTTCCGCCGTAGTTCTGGTAATTCATGAATGCCTTTTCTTCTTTGAACATCTTGAGCATCAAAAGTGCTCCAATCTTATTTATAAGCCTTGATGAAATGTCTTTCTTCAGTTTTTTGAGCATTTCAAGGCATGCGCCTTCAGTTGATTTGACAAGAACATTACCGGAAAATCCGTCGCATACGACCACGTCATATTTGCCAGAGAGCAAATCTCTGCTCTCCATATTTCCGACGAAATTGATTTCTTTTGTTTCCTTTAGCAACCGGAATGCTTTCTTTCTCAGTTCATCGCCCTTTTCCTCTTCAACACCAATATTCAAGAGTGCAACTCTCGGTTTCTGAACGTTGTATACGTTTTCAAGATAAAGACTTGCCATTATTGCAAACTGAACGAGATGGAGAGGTGTAATGTCCACATTGGCTCCGCTGTCGCAAACGCCTACTATTCCTCCGTTCATCGTAGGAAGTATGGGACAAAATGCCGGTCTCATAACGCCTTTAAGTCTGCCGACTCTGAGCATTGCAGCTGAAACGAGAGCGCCTGTTGAGCCGACGCTTACCATTCCTGCAATGTCATCTTCCGTTCTGAGAAGCTTTATTGCTTTCATCATAGAACTCTCTTTTTTAAGTCGTATGACGTCAGTCGGTTTCTCGTCTACACCAACCACTTCAGGTGCGTGTACTATTTCAAGCCTTGATTTGTCATATTCTTTTCCTTCAAGGCACTTTTTGATTGTTTCTTCGTCTCCCGTGAGAATGAGGTACAGGTCGTCAAACCTTGAAAGCGCATTTACGCTTCCGGCCACATTCGCTTCCGGGCTGTGATCTCCTCCGAAACAGTCAACAACGATTTTTATCATATAATATTTCCGCCTAATTCTTTAACATAAGCTCTGCGCTTTTTATGTCTTTCACTGTCAAATCTCTTCCACATGTTCTGGATTGAATAATTGTTTTCGAGATTCAGATTGGTCTCCGCGTACTTGACATTCGGATCTTTCAGCATATCCATTAGTCCGGCACACACAACCGTATTGATACCGCAGTTAAGATACTTAGGATCAACGCCAACGAGTCCCAGGTCTATTACTTCCGGATGTTTTATTGTCCTGAGCAATTTTATAAGGGTCAAAGGTGTCAGCTTGCCTTTCGTTCCCTGCAGAGGTTTTGCAAGAGACGGAAAACATAATCCGAGCAGTACCATCTTCTCGTTTTCATCAAGAACTACAACCACATGGTTAAGATCGATAATAAGCTTAAAGTTGCTGATCATCATTTTTTTCATTCCGTCAGTGAACGGAACCGATCCATATATATCCTTATATGACTCGTCCAGAAGGCTGAAAAAGCCATCAGCGTATTTCTTTAAGAATTCATTTATATTTCTTGCTGTTCCGATGTGAAGATTGTATCTCTTAAGAACATAATCCGCCATCTTCTTGATTGATCCATCGTCATTTGTGGGAAGCTTTATCTTGCTCTCGTACCAGTCAACTTCTTTTTTGTATCCGAGTCTCTCGATAAAGTGCTGATAGTACTCCGCGTTATATTGCTCTTCGAATGTTGACAACTGGTCAAATCCTTCTATGAGAAGACCTTCTCTTTCAAGATCCGAATAGCCGAGAGGTCCGCAGACAGTGTCCATACCTCTTTCGAGTGCCCATTTTTCAACTGCCTCAAACAGTTTTTCCGCAACTTCGAAATCCTCAATGCAGTCAAACTTGTTGAAACGAATCCTCTTCTGATTTCTGATTGAGTTGGAGGATTTCTGTTCAATTCCTGAAATTCTTCCAACAATCTTACCATCTCTGTATGCGTTGTAGCAGACTGTCTCGCAGATGTCGTTATACACGAAATCTTTTCTGAACATCTTCTTCTCATCAGAATAGAGCGGCGGCACAAAATATGGGTTGCCTTTGTAAAGATTCAGCGGGAATTCAATAAACTCTTTCTGTTCCCTTTTGGTTTTTACTTCTTTGATTTCAACCATAGATTATCTGGCTGTGCTGTGGAAAGCAACACATACTCCATCTGGTCCTGAATGTGCACCGAGGGTCGGGTTTGCCGGAACAATCTCAATGTTCAAGTCAGTACCATATTCTTGTTCAATTCTCTGTTTGATTATCTCAACAATCGGAAGTGCATCAGTGTGGCCGATTATGATTCTGTAATTCTGCACATTGTCTCCCAAAGTGCGCATCTTGTCGAGCAGGTAATCAATTGCCTTGTTTCTGCCGACTGCTTTTCCCGTGTTTACCATCTTGCCTTCGTTGTCGAAGCTTATAATCGGTCTGATGCCGACAATCGTGCCCATGGCTGCAGCAAGTCCCTTGACTCTGCCGCTTCTGCGGAAGAATGAAATGTTGTCAACAAACAGGTAGCCAGTGTAGTGATAAATCTCGGTTTCGCCCCACTTGAGAACTTCTTCAGGTGTCTTGCCAGCTTTGAAAAGATCGCCGACTTCTCTGACTATGAGGTACGCCAGTGTCGTAACTGCTTTCGTGTCCAGTTCGTAAAGTTTTCTTTCCGGATATTTCACTTTCAGTTCTTCAAGTGCTTTGTCCATGTTGTCAAATGCACCTGAAAGCTGTCTTGAGAAGTGAACAAAGAAAATGTCATCTCCATTTGCGAAATGCGGTTCAAAGTATTCGATGAATCTTTCTTTTGTAACCGCACTTGTTGTCGGAACAACTCCGTTTCTCAGTTGATCGTAATACTCTTTGACCTCTTTCGGTCCGAATGTCTCATACGATTCGCAGGGAAAATATGTTTCTCCGTTAATGCTGTATGGCATGCTCACCAGATGGTAGCCGTATTCCTTGGCTACTTCCAGCGTCATGTCTGTATCTGTGTCAGTAAAAAGTACAAGTCCCATTTGTTTTTTCCTCTCATTCAAGAACTATTATGTAATCGTAGATAGGCTGTTTTCCGTCTATCGGAATTATTTCTGTCAGTGAAACCATTGAACTCAGAATGTCATTTACTTTGACAGCTTCGTCTTCAGGTACATCGCATCCTCGCATTACAAGTGCGACGTCATAGTTGCCAATTTCAAGTTTTTCGGCCAGTTCAACAAGTGCTTTTTCCCTGTCGGGATTGTCGCACAGAATTGTATCATCTTCAAAGCCTATGTAATCGCCTGCTTTGACATCAACTCCGCCAGACTGTGTATCCCTTATTGCCCTGGATACCATTCCTGTCACAACGTGAGATGTTATTTCATTCAGACTCTCTTCTATTTCATCTGCACTGTCCATCGACGAATCAAATACGGAAAGTGCAACAAAGCAGTGGCCTATAGTCTTGCTGTTTATAATCCTTATGTCGGCTTTATCGTAGAGCTGAGCAGCTTGTTTAGCTGTCAGAACAATATTCGAGTTGTTCGGGAAAACGAATATGGTGTCAGCATCCACCTTTTTGAATGCATCTATGAAGGCACTTGCCGGCGGATTCATCGTCTGCCCGCCTTCAATCACAATATCTGCTCCGAGGTCCTTGAATGTGTCGACCACCCCGCCGCCTGAAGCAACCACAACAACACCATATTTTTTGTGATGTTCGGTTTTTATGTGGTAATTGTCCGCAATAACGGTCTCGTGATGCTGGAGCATCATGTTTTCAATTTTCAGTGTCAGAAATTCGCCGTACTGCTGGCAGTGATCCAGTATCTTTCCGGGTTCAAAAGTGTGAACATGAACTTTTATCATGCTTCCGTCCCTGAAAGCGACAACAGATTCACCGACTTTGTTCAGGTAATCAAAGAGTTCGTTTTCATCAAAATTCTTGACGTCAACTTTGGAATTTGTCAGTCTCAAAAGGAATTCCGTGCAGTAGCCGTCTTCCATCACCGAATCTTCAGTAAACGAATCGATGTTTATTTTCTTAGAAGGACCAGCCCCTTCAACTTCATCTTTTGCAACTTCAATTCCGTTGACTGCATCTTTCATTCCCTTTGTTATATACACAAGTCCTGCGCCGCCGCTGTCAACGACTCCCGCCTCTTTCAGGACATCGAGCTGATCCGGAGTTCTCTCAAGAGCCGCTTCCATTTCATACAGAAGATTGTCAAAGTATTGTTCAAATGACTCTGTTTCCTCTATTTTGGAGTTTGCAAAATTAACTGAATCCTTAAATACTGTCAGAACCGTTCCTTCAACAGGCTTAGGAACTGCATGGTATGATTCCTCAACTCCGCACTTCATTGCATAACCGAATGCGGAAAGATCTGCTTCATTTACTCCATTCAGTCCTTTTGCGATTCCGGCAAATATTCTGGACAAAATAACTCCCGAATTGCCTCTTGCACCTAACAGCATTCCGTCTGCTGCTCTTTTTGCAATTTCAGACAAACTCAAATCACTCTCCCCGGATACTGCAGAAGAACCTGAACTGACTGTCATCAGCATATTGTCTCCGGTGTCTCCGTCAGGTATAGGAAAAACGTTTAAGTCATTGACAATTTTCTTGTTTGCATTTAATGTTGATGCGCCCGAAGCCAGCATTTTGGAATAGAGGACGCTGTCGATTTTCAATATACTCATATTTTGATTAAATTCCCTCAAAAATGTTTTTTACTCTTCCCGAAATCCATTTCGGCAGATGCTTTGATTCTTCAATTGCTCTCTTCATTTCGCTCTCGTTGTACCTTGAGCGGATCTTACTGATTGCTGTCGAATCCAGTTTGTTCCTTCCGTAAGCTTTGAGAACCTGAATGAGCATCGATGTCTTTTTGGACAGTTTCTCATAGTACGGAGCACTTATGTGCTGCAAATAAATTGCTTTATCTCCGAAAGAATAACTCCTGTACGTACCGTCCGTCAGATACGTCCAGATTTTCGGTTTCTTTATTGAAAGACCCATCACGTGAATTGCAGTCTCACCGCTGGGGGTAAGTTTCCAGTTGTTCTCTCTTGAAAGAGCATCTGCAACTTTACCCGGATCGGGACCGTTGTCATTTCCATCCGGAAGCCAGAAGATACTTCTGACCACTTTTTCAATCATTCCTGATTTACTCAATCTCTCAAGCGTCTTCGAAGCAGTTTTCGGCTGAGCATAATCTAAGAAGTCCGCCACGGCAAAAACAGATCCTTTTTCCATGGTGTTGATGAATTCTTCAATTTTTTTGAACTTGCTGTTTCTCATATAACGTGCGGTTTGTTTATCTATTTAACATCTAACCGCGACACCTTTCCCATTATAATAAAATACCAGTTTCTAATTATATTAATTTTTTCGACTATTTTCAACCCATATGTATGCATACAAAATGCCCCCTTTTGTCTATTTACTTGTTGACACCTTTCATTTGCGGGGATATAATTTAAGTGCTGAAAAGCTAATATTATTAGGAGGATTTCACAATGAAGAATATCGTAAAAGTTGTTGCTGTTGTTATGGCAATTGCAATTGTTGCATGTGTTTTGGCATCATGCGGAAAACTGCTCTCAGGAACATATAAAACTGATTCTGCTCTTGGTTCATATGTTTCCATAAAATTCACCGGCAACAAATTCAAAATTGAAACTTATGTTTTGGGAACACTTACTACTACAGAGGAAGGCACCTACAAAATAACCGATGATAAAATGGAAATGACATACGTTACAACCGGTGACGGAACAACAGCAACAAGAACTGTTACCGAATCATTTGCGCAAGATGGTGATACAGTAACAATTGGCATTTGGACTTTGAAAAAGAGCTAATAACTGATGATTGTTTACAGACGGCAGCGTTTGCTGCCGTTTTTTGTTTTCCAATTCCTTGAAGAACTTCGAAGCAAGGGGTATAATCAAAACAAAACATAAAAAAGAGGTTCAGAAATATGGGTATAGCTTCAGCACAAAGAACAATCGCACTTATAAGCAAACTGCCGGCGGATGCACCGATGAAACCTGTCATAGATTCACACTATTCAAAATCTTCAGGCATTCCATCAGTCATTTCACAGCCGTTTGAGAGAGTAACACCGGAGAGCGTAGGACTCTCATCTGAAGTCGTGCTCTCATTTATCAGGACTCTGCATGATGACAAGAGTCTAAAGATGCACAACGTCATGATTGTAAAAGACGGAAAATGCATATGCGATGCCAGTTTCGGGCCATATGACCCAAAGATACCTCAATACACCTTTTCGGCATGCAAAAGTGTAACTTCAATCGCCATAGGCTGTCTCATAGATGAAGGAAAACTCAGCCTTGATGACAATCTGGCAGATATTTTCAAAGAGGAACTGAATAACTCAGAAAAGCTCACGGTCAAAAAAATCACTGTGAAAAATCTGCTTATGATGCAATCAGGAATGTTGTTTGCGGAAATATCTTCTGCAGCTTCAGAAGACTGGCTTAAAGGCTTTGCCGGATCGATTCAGGCTTCTAAACCAGGGACAAAATTCGCGTACAACAGTATAAACACTTACATACTCGCAAGAATAGTGGCAAAAATATCCGGTATAAGTCTCACAGATTACCTCAAAAAGAAAATATTCAAACCTCTCGGAATCACCAATTATTTCTGGGAAAAATGCCCTCGCGGATATGCAAAAGGCGGATGGGGACTGTATATAGCAATCGAAGATTTTGCAAAACTCGGAGTACTTCTCTCCCACAAAGGAATGTGGAACGGAAAAAGACTGTTGTCGGAAGAATACATTGAACAGGCAACGTCAAGACAGGTATCCACCCCGGCTGAAAACGGTGACTTTGATTATGGATTCCAGATCTGGTCATGCAGACTCTGCAATGCGTTTCTGTTCAACGGAATGTTCGGACAGAATGTGCTGGTTTTCCCTGACAAAGATCTCGTTATTGTTTCTACCGCAGGCAATAATGAACTATTCCAGAAGAGTACATATTTCGGTCATGTCTTGAGACATTTCAATTCGGAAGATATGTATGCAATAAAAGGATCAAAGCAGAATTTGCAGGATTATCTTGACGAACTGAAAACCACAAAACTCGAAAGATTCAACTACTATACCCCGCCAAAGGAACTCGACAAAGTTCAAGATTACTGCGAAAAACTTGACGGCAAAAAACTGATTCCGAACACGAGCCAGAAGTTTATAATGGGATTCATGGATATTTGCAACCAGGCTGTGTCAAACTATTTTTCGAAAGGCCTTGTGTCAGTTGAATTCTCTTACGAGAACGGCAAATTGTACGCTTCTTTTGAAGAGCCTGACAAGATCTTCAGAATTCCTGTAGGATTTTCAGATTACGAATATGCCGAAGTCATTTTGAACAACTCAGTGTATAAAGTGGCAGTGCTCGGACGATTTACGACAGATGAAGACGGAAAAGATGTATTGAAAATAAAGATAGACTACCTTGAATCTCCATCAACAAAGATTTTCAAATTCAAGATTGACGATATTGGCATCGTTATGAGTGAGGAAGATTACCCCGGTGAAACACTTATTACAAGCACAATAAGGTCTTATTTCCAGCAGAATAAAAAGAATCCTCTCATCTCTTCTTTGAATCTCGACAGAATCATTTACAGAGCAGAACAAAGGGCAGCTCCGATGATCAATATGACAATCCAGGACTTGCTGCCACAAACTGAACAGCAATAACAAACAAAAATCCCATATCCTGAAGTGCAATACTCTCAAGATATGGGATGTATTTTTATGAAAATTGCCTCTTCACGGAATTTTGTGTAAATAGAATAAAAAAGACTTGAAAAAGAGCATGGGAAACTCCAAAATTGTAGTTACCACACAAACAAGTAAGGAGAGATGTAAATGTTAGTATAGAAATGTAGAAAATTTCCGATCAGAAATGTAGGTCAAATACGACCACATGGTATAATATCTCCCCAGAGGAGGTATGTGTCATGAGAAAGGACATTTCTGAATACATGAAACAACTACAAAAAGATGGGCTAAAACCCAATTATTCTGAAGTTGCAAGGATGTTTAATTGCGATTACAGAACAGTGAAAGGATACTATGAACACCCTGAAAAGGATAGTGTAAGAGTTAAAAAGCCATCGAAATTAGATCCCTACAAACAGATAATTGATGACAAGTTGGCTTTGAAGTGTTCATATTATTCAATCTACAAATTTATTGAGAAACAGGGATACCCAGGAAAATACTCAATACTAGCGGACTATTGTCACAAACGAAAAGAAGAAGAGAGAAAGAAAGCAACAATTCGATTTGAGACTAATCCGGGGTTACAGGCACAGGTTGACTGGAAAGAAGAAATGACGTTGCATAACCGAATCGGCATACCAGTCACATTCAACATATTCTTAATACTACTCGGATATTCAAGAAAGAAATACATAGAACTGACGTTAGATAGAGCACAAGATACATTGATGAGTGCAATGATCAGAGCATTTATCTATTTTGGAGGTGTACCAAAAGAAATACTATTCGACAACATGAGAACTGTTGTTGATCAAAGCAAAACAGAATACAGTAAACCAGTAATTAACGAGCGATTCTACCAATTTTCCAAGGATGTGGGCTTCGAAGTCTGGGCATGCCGCCCATACAGACCACAAACCAAGGGAAAAGTTGAAGCTTTAGCAAAGACGATGGAACGATTGAGGCCGTACGATTACGAATTTGATGATGTTGATGAATTAGATGAGATTATTCGGGATCTTCTTGAAGATTTAAACAATGAGGTCTCGAACGCAACAAACCAGATTCCCAACGTAATGGCTGAAAAAGAGAAAGAATATCTTCATTTTTTGCCAACCAAAGAAACGACAGATACTTATCTTACGATTCCACCCAAAAGAAAAGTTTCAAAAGAATCCATGGTAGTGTACAACAAACGAAAATATTCTTTACCTACTAATTATATTGGAAAGATCGTCCAAATTAAAGAGGAAAAGCCATATTTGTACATAATGTTCAATGGTTCAGTTGTGGCAAAGCATCAATTGTCCACAAAACCATTTAACTACCAAAAAGACCATATGATCGAAATACTAAAATCCGATGCAATGAAACGACGAACTAATGATGAGATTGAAGAAGTTGCGAGGAAAAACCTGGAAATCTATGACAGTCTTGGAGGTTAATTATGTCTACATATGTTCAGTTGATAAACAATTTACAAGCATTGAGTTTAACCAAAATTGAAGAATTGCTTCCATCATATCTGGAAACCATTTCAAAAGGAGACAAATCCTTTGTCGATGCATTAAGTGAGCTTACTGAATCTGAAATTCAGTTTAGAGAAGAAAGAGCACGTCAAATTAATCTGACAATTTCTCACTTTCCGTTTCACAAAACACTAGATGACTTCGATTTCAGTTACCAGCCTTCCATAAACAAAACTCAGATAATGGACTTTATGTCACTGAGATTCATAGAAGAAAACACAAACATTCTGTTTATTGGAAGTTCCGGTGTTGGAAAAACACATCTTGCTGTTTCAATAGGAATGGAATGCAGCTCTAAGCGGTATTCAACGTATTTCATTCATTTCAACCATTTAATGGAGAAATTTAAGCAAGCAGCAAGTGATGGACATGTTGAAAGAGTGGTAAAGCATTATTCAAAATACAAAGTGCTGATTATTGATGAAATTGGCTACTTGCCGATAGATAAAGATAGTGCAAATGGCTTCTTCCAATTAGTAGCTGCCAGGTATGAGAAACGACCGATAATACTTACAACAAACCAACCATTATCCAGATGGGGAGAAGTATTTGGTGATTACACACTGGCCAATGCTATTATTGATAGACTGGTACATCACTCACAGATTGTGAAGATAACCGGTCAATCGTATAGGATTAAGGGAAAGAAGCTCACAGATGATAGTGATTGAGCGACTACTTTATGGCTGATTTTCATTGCTCGTTCACTCGCTGCTTCAATCAGCCATAAAGTGAATTAGGTAACCATAAAATACCTACATTTTCAATCGGAAAAAAACTACATTTTTATATTGACAATTTCAGAGAGACCCATGCTCAATCTAGATAATATCAAAGTAGAATACGAAATTCAAGATTTTCAATGTAGTGGATACGAAACAAACGAAGAAAAAGACAAGGCAGTAGTATTCCTGGAATGTACAAGAAAGACTGAAGAAGTATGTTGCTGTAATTGTTGCAATGAAGTATACCAACATGACTGCAACTACATCAACTTAACGGATATGCCAATAGTCTACAAGACAAGCTTTAAGGTCGTAGTAGAGCAATTGCGATACAGATGTAAGATATGCAATAAAACTTTCAATGTGGAGATACCCATACAATATCCGGGAACAAGAATAACATATAGAGCTGCGAATTGGATAAGAGGACTACTGAAGGAGAATTGCTCCATAAGAACAATACAGCGGATAACAGGAATCCATTGGGACACAATACGAAAAGTACAGAACGAAATAATGGATGAAACCATTTGGGAAAGAGAAAATGAATTAAAGAGACAGGGATATCATCCAAAGATACTTGCAGTAGATGAATTTGCAATACACAAAGGTCATAGCTATGCAACATGCGTGATGGATCTGGAAACCGGAGACGTTCTGTGGGTAGGAAAAGGTAGATCGCAAAAGGATTTTGAGCAGTTTTTCAAAGATGTTTCATCTGATGCCCTTTCAGAAGTCATCGCTGTTGCGATGGACATGAATGCTTCATACAACAACCTTGTAACCAAGTACATGCCTAAAGCAGAAATTGTTTACGATCGCTTTCACATGCAATCACAATTTGGTCGAGATGTGCTAGGTGTAGTCCGTTTAGATGAAGCAAGAAAACACAAGGCAAAATCAAAAGAATTGTATGAATCCTTTGAGGAAGATAAGAGCAAAAGAGAGATAAAACAGGAAGCTAAATCGGAAAGACAACAATATACCAAACTCAAAAAACTTCGTTGGCCATTGTTGATGAACAGTGAGAATCTCAAAGAACAACAAAATAAATATTTGGACGAAATACTACGGGATCACAATGATCTCGCAGTTTGTTATGCAATGAAAGAAGAAATCTGCCACCTTTATGAGTTGACAGATTACCAACAAGCTCTTGATGGATGGACCAGATGGTTTGATGCAGCAAAAGCCAGCAACATTCCTGCTCTTGTAAAATTTGCATCGCAAAAAGAAAAACGCCTTCCAGGTCTTGCAGCTCATGCCATCTTTCGCATAAGTACAGGCAAGTTGGAAGGCTTTAATAACAAAATTAAGGTTGCTAAAAGAATTGGTTATGGTTACAGAGATGATATGTACTTCTTCAAACTCATTCGCTACCTTTCAATTCCTCATTTACACGAATTTCCGTGAAGAACCTGAAAATTAACCTCTTTTTATCCTTACTTTCATTGTCTCTCCGGGTTCATCAAGAACATCGACTGTCAATTTCCAGTTTTTATCCACACCTTCTGGGAAATTGTTCAATGAATATGACAAACTCGCGGCACCGCAGTATAGCGAGGAATCAAAATGCGATGTTTTTTCATCGTCTGATTTATAGAAAAACGGATCTTCGCAGAATCCCTTTTGTTTAAAACATGGTCCGTAGTGCAGGAAATTTCCGTTCTCGTCATTTATTTCTTCAAACATATTTCTGACAAGAATTGCGTTTCCCAGATCGTGTCTCTGACCATTCGGTCTGTTGTGTGACACGCATTGAGCTTTGGTAAACCATTCCTCATTTATCTTCTCATCAATGTGCCAGAAGACAACACCTCCCTTTGAATCACCGGGAGTGAGATTTCTCTCAAATCCTTCTTTCAGACGAATTTCAGCGATGAAATATTCCTGAGGATTCGGGGACGGAATCTTCAATGTCTTATATTTACCTGACAAAGTGGAATGAAGTGTATATTCGCCGTCTTCTTCGGCGACAATTTCGTCAGCCCATCCAAGGTAGTGTCTCTGATAAGGGTCAATATATGCAGGTGTTCTTCCCTCTCCGAGATGGTTTCCCGAGCTCATGAGCGAGAAATTGAGAGGCATGGGCCATCCGGCAATCCAGTCATTCGGGCCGGTATATCTGCTGTACATGTCCTGTGCACCTTCGTTGTGTGCGAGTTCATGAGCAGGTGTACCTATGGTGATTGGTCCGTTTGAGTTGTATTCTCCGACATTGGACACCTTGACTATATGAACGCCTCCGCGCATCTCTATATCGTTGTACTGGCTTGTTCCGTGAACCATGAACCTGTGGCTCGGAATGGGCCCGTTTTCACATACGACTTTTGAAAATGACTCATCGGCCTTTGTTGTCGCTCTGTCGTATCCAGCATTGAAAATGACTATTGCAACTTCATCAGGAGTAATCTTCCCGTCACCGTTTCTGTCGTACTTTGCAAAATCTATATACGGGTCGCATGCTGCAACTATATCATGTATGCATTTTTCTGCGGCAGTCTCGTTTGTGTAGTCACCAAGATGCTTCAGAGCAGACGGGTGCGGAAGCGGCACGGTTATCGGGATAACTCCTTCCGGCTGTCCTTCATAAATTGGATGGTCAATATGGAGCGGGTAAAAATAGAATTTACCCATTGTCATCTCTTTGTAGAAATCCTGAAGAGAATGTCCGTTCGGAGCAAAAAATGTCTCATAATAGTCTTCAGGCTTTGAAATCGCCCACTGCTCACCATATATTGGAGAAGCTGGGTCATACAATAGTTCCGGATGTTCCGGGTCGTAGTCGTTTATTCCGTTATTATTCGGATCAAAACTTGCAATTATGAGCAGTAACGGGGTCGGCTGCTGTGCGTTTAGCATGACAATCCTCCGTTACAGGTCAATATCTTCGAAGTCTTCATCACTGTGTGTAAGCACATTTTTTAAAGACTTGGAGAATAATTTCAGTGCACAGAAAATGCCTGCAATTGATGTGACTAATCCTACTATTGCCGCAATCCATATCCATTTTGGTGTTTTGTTCTTTCTCATGGTTGTTTTTCCTTTCCGACATTATTCTTCTTCTTTGTTTTTTTCCGACATACGCTTGATTTTAAGCGTTGTGGTTTTTTCGAAATCTGTTTTTCTGATTATGATTCTCTTTATGTTCTTGTAAACCGGGAATTTTGCATTGACTTCATCCACAAGTTTATGAATGAGCATTTGAGCCTTTTCTTCATCAGATTCAGGTCCATTCATTTTTGCAACGGCTTCCCTCATCTCGTTTTTGTCAGGATATATAGATGCTGTTACAACGACATTGTCATTTTCTTCGTTTCCGAATACAAAACATCCTGATACCAGGTTGCTCTTCATCAGATAGAACTCCAGTTCTTCAGGGAAAACCTTTTTCCCGCTCGGAAGAACTATCATGCTCTTCACTCTTCCGACGATTTTGTATGTTCCGTTCTCGGTGAGTTTTGCAAGGTCGCCTGTGTGGAACCAACCGTCTTTGTCTATTGCTTCCGATGTTGCTTTGGGATTCTTGTAGTATCCAAGCATTACATTCGGGCCTTTTACAAGAAGTTCACCAACTCCCTCTGCGTTTTCCGATTCGAGTTTCAATTCGGTTTCAGGTATCGGAAAACCTGTGTCATTGGGGTCTGAGTAAACATCTGATGAAACCATACACACAGGTGATGTCTCTGTGAGACCGTATCCCTGATAAACTCCGTAACCGAATCTCTTATATCCCTCAAATACTTCGGGCTTTAATGATGCTGCCCCGCAGAGTATTCTGTTGAGATTTCCTCCGAATGCCTCGTTAACTGAATTGAACAGTTTTCTTCTAGCTTTGCCCGTTGTAAGAATTGATGCAACTGCGCCCTGAATAGACAGCACGGTATTACCGCCTTTCAGGCTTGCGTACTTCTTCAATACAATTCGGTACAGTTTTTCAAACAATACGGGAACACCGACAATTACAGTCGGTTTAAACAACATTAGGTCTGAAGCGAGTTCTCTAAGAGAGTCGTTGTAAGCAATGCTTGCACCCGAATAGATAAATGCAAGAAATCCGGCCATGCATTCATATGTATGATGCAAAGGCAGAACAGACACGCATCTGTCTTCAGGGTATATCATAATCGTCTTTTTGACGTTGTACACGTTTGACATTATGTTGTACTGAGACAGCATAACCCCTTTTGACACACCCGTCGTTCCCGATGTGTACAGCAGAATGCCCAGTGCATTATTGTCTATTGTGTGACTGTCGTAAGACACATCGCCGTTTTTAATGAGTTCTCCGCCCTTGTTTATGCAGGAAAACAGCTCATCAAAACAAATGTAGCTTATTCCGTCTTTTCTGTTATTCAGTTTTTCTGCAATATCCTTGCCGTAGACAATACATTTGGGGTCCGAATCTTCGACCAGATATTCTATCTGTTCTTCAGATAAGTCCTTATCCATAGGCACTATGACTCCGACTCCGGAAGTGACGGCCAGGTATGTCAATGCCCACGCATAGGAATTCTTTCCTATTACTACCACTTTCTCGTTTTCCAGTCCGAGCGAAAGAAGATAAGTCGCAAAATCTTTGACATCTTCTTCCAGCTGGCTGTACTTTACTTCTGTCACTTCTTCACCTTCATGGTAGAGAAATGCAGTATTGCCCGAGTAAAGTGAACATGCATTTTCAACAAGTTCTCTCATGTTGCTGTATTGTGCAACATCATAGAGAGGACCGCTTGTTATAATTTTCTTCACTTTTGTTTCTCTGAATCCTTTCAGACTAAATAATCATGGTGAGTCCGATTCTCTTTTTCTGCAAATCGACACTCAACACCTTAACTTCGACAATATCTCCGACACTAACTACGTCAAGCGGGTGTTTTACAAATTTCTTGTTTGTGAGCTGAGAAATATGGACAAGACCGTCCTGGTGGACGCCAATATCCACGAATGCACCGAAGTCTACCACATTTCTTACTGTTCCCTTCAGCACCATTCCTTCTTTGAGATCTTCCATTGCCATTACGTCACTGCGCAGAATCGGTGCAGGAGCTTCTTCTCTCGGGTCTCTTCCCGCTGAAGTCAACTCTCCGAGTACGCTTCTTACGGTAACCTCACCAACGCCTGTATCATCAGCGGTTTTCTTTATGACTTTGTCATCGGCCTTAACTTTGCCTTTGCCTATATCTTCTTTTGTGAGACCGAGATTTTCGAGAAGTTTCTCTGCAATCTCATAGCTTTCAGGATGTACACCTGTATTATCCAGCGCCTCATCGCCTCCTGCAATTCTCATGAATCCGGCTGCCTGCTCATATGCTTTGGCACCAATCTTCGGAACATTCAACAAGTCCTTGCGGTTGACAAATCTTCCGTTTGCTTCTCTGTATGCCACTATGTTTGCAGCAGTTGCTTTTGTGATTCCTGAAATGTACTGGAGCAGCGGGGCTGAAGCCGTATTAAGATCAACTCCGACTTCGTTAACACAATCTTCGACAACTGCATCAAGTGATTCTCCGAGTTTTTTCTGATCCACATCGTGCTGATATTGTCCGACACCAATGGATTTCGGGTCGATTTTTACAAGTTCTGCAAGCGGGTCCTGTACTCTTCTGGCTATACTAGTGGCGCTTCTCTGTCCGACATCGAATTCCGGGAATTCCTTATCTGCGAGTTCGCTTGCGGAATAAACGGAAGCACCTGCTTCGTTTGTGATGACATAGAACACTTTTTCCGGTATTTCCTTCAGCACTTCAACGAGGAACTGTTCGGATTCCCTTGAAGCTGTTCCGTTACCTACGGATATGAGGGTGACATTGTATTTCTTTACAAGGAATTTAATCTTGTCGGAAGCTTCTTTCTGCTTATATTCGTTTGTAGGTGCAGTCGGATAAATAACAGCTGTGTCAAGTACCTTTCCTGTAGGATCAACAACTGCGAGCTTACACCCTGTTCTGAAAGCGGGGTCCCAGCCAAGCACTACCGCATTTGCATAAGGCGGCTGCATGAGAAGTTGTCTTAGATTCTTTCCGAATACGCTTACTGCTCCGTCTTCTGCTTTTTCTGTCAAAGCGTTTCTTACTTCTCTCTCAATGCTTGGAGCTATGAGTCTGTCATATGAATCTTCGACAGTTGCTTTCATTGTGTCGCGCGTATTCTCATTGCCTTCGTTTACGAGTCTGTTCGTCATCCATCTGATAATGACATCCACCGGAGCTTCAATTTTGACATCGAGGAATTTCTCGTTTTCTCCTCTGTTGACTGCCAATACTTTGAATCCTTCAATCTTGGAGACCTTGGCGGTGAATTCGTAATAGTTCTCGTAAACGGATTTGACTTCTTTGTCTTTTGCATTGGAAGTGATGAATCCGTCAGATTCGGTTATTCTTCTTATGTATTCTCTTATGTCTTTGTCGTCTGAAATCCTTTCGGCGATTATGTCGCATGCGCCCTGAATGGCTTCTTCGACAGTGTTGACGCCCTTTTCTTCGGAGAGATATGGCTCTGCCTCTTCTGCAAGTGTTTTCTTTGTCTCCTGAGCGAAAATAATGTCGGCAAGACCTTTGAGTCCCTTAGCTTCGGCAATTGTAGCCCTTGTTGTTCTCTTGGGTCTGTACGGACGATAAATATCGTCAAGAGCGACAGATGTTTCAGCTGCTTCGATTGCTGCTTCAAGTTCATCTGTCATCTTGCCCTGTTCGGTGATGCTTTCACGAATCTTCTGCTTCTTCTCTTCAAGGTTTCTCAGAGCTGTCAGTCTCGTTCCAAGTGTTCTGAGTTGAGTGTCATCGAGCATGCCTGTTGCTTCTTTTCTGTACCTTGCAATGAAAGGGATTGTTGATCCTTCGTCTATGAGTTTAACAGCAGCTTCAACCTGCCATTCCATTACGTTAATCTCTTCTGCAATCTTCTTGATGATGTCCATACTATTCCCCTTTATTTGAGTTTTGCTCCGACCTTGAAAGCGTCTCCCGCGACGTCTCCGAGTTCAACATACTGATTTCTGAACGGATCGAATGTAATAGGTCTGACCTTTTTGTAATCAACGTTTCCTTTTTCATCGAGAACCGATTCGTCCGCACTTACGTTTACGATCTGTGCAAACAGATGCCCCGTGGCTTTGTCGTAACTCTCCAGTCTGCATTCTAGTGCAACACTCAATTCGTTTATGTACGGAGCATTCACGTTTTTCGCCTTTGAAAAAGTGAATCCCGATTTTTTCATTTTTTCTTTGTCGGTGTTTGCCGATACGATTCCGACAAAATCACATTCCGCAACACGGTCTGCCTGCGCCATGCTGACAACAAATTCTTTGTTCAGCAGAATATTCTTCACTGTCTTATGTCCGGATGAGAGGCACATGAATATCTGTTCAAAATCTCCTATACCTGTCCATGCCGCATTCATGGCATCGACATTTCCCTGCTCATCATAGGTTGAGATTATCCACACCGGCTGAGGATAACTGAAGGGTTTAGGGCCAAAATCTTTTCTTGACATATTACTTTCTCTCCTTAATTGCTCTGACTACTGCCTTGCCCATTGTCTTAGCCATGTAGTAGTAACCTATATCGTTCGGGTGAACCAGATCCGTTGTCATGAGCAGCCTGTCTCTCTTCGGCATAAAATATCTGCCGTCAACAAACCAAAG
>JAILLB010000069.1 GCA_024693345.1 Clostridiales bacterium | reverse complement strand
TATAAACAAAAAGCACTGAACACTATTCTTCCTCCCGGAAGCGAGATTCGTTCAAAATTCAAAAAACTTAAAACCAACTGAGGTGGCATGTGAAATATGACTATCTGATTGTCGGATCCGGCATATACGGAGCAGTTTGTGCCCATGAACTGTCCAAAGACGGGCGCAAGGTTCTCGTTGTCGAGAAAAGAAACCACATTGCCGGCAATTGTTACACGGAAAACGTTGAAGGAATAAACGTACACAAATATGGTCCGCACATCTTCCACACAAACATTGACAGAGTCTGGAGATATGTGAATCAGTTTGCCGACTTCAACAATTTTGTAAACCGACCGAAAGCCAACTACAAGGGCGAAATATATTCCCTTCCTTTCAACATGTACACATTCGAAAAGATGTGGGGTGTAAAAACGGGAGAAGAGGCAAAAGCTGTTATAGAAAAACAGAGAGCTGAAGCCAATATAGGTGAGCCTACCAATCTCGAAGAACAGGCCATAAGCCTTGTCGGAAGAGACATATATGAAAAGCTTGTTAAGGGATATACAGAAAAACAGTGGGGCCGCGACTGCAGAGAGCTTCCGCCCTCAATCATAAAGCGTCTTCCCGTAAGATTTGAATACTACGATAACTATTTCGATGCAAAATACCAGGGAATCCCGATTGGCGGCTACACATCGATGATTGAAAAAATGCTTTCAGGCAGCGATGTCATGCTTAATACGGACTATTTGTCTGACAGAGAAAACCTGGATAAGCTTGCAGGCAGAATAATATATACAGGATCAATCGATGCTTTTTTTGATTATTCCGAAGGACATCTGGAATACAGGACTGTAAGATTTGAAAATGAAGTGTTGAATCAGAAAGATTACCAGGGCAACGCAGTCATCAATTACACCGACAGACAAACACCTTACACGAGAATAATAGAGCACAAACATTTTGAGTTCGGTGATCAGGAAAAAACAGTTATTTCAAAAGAATACAGCATGAATTACACAGAAGGGTGCGAACCATATTATCCGATAAACGACAAAAAGAACACCGAGTGTTATCTGAAATACAAGGCGCTGTCTGAAAAACAGAACAAGGTCATATTCGGAGGAAGGCTCGGTGAATACAAATACTACAACATGGACGATGTAATCGAATCCGCTTTGAACATGCTTGAAACCCTGTAGAAAGAGACTGATTATGGAATATTACGATTCTTTGGGAATAATGATTGACTGCTCAAGAAACGCAGTCCCGAATGTTCCAAGACTCAAATCTTTTATATCCCTCATTTCAAAGATGGGATACAATACTCTGTTCCTCTATACCGAAGATACATACGAAGTGGATGACGAAGAATATTTCGGAAGCAAAAGAGGAAGATATTCAAAAGTAGAACTCAAAGAAATTGACGACTACGCATATTCCTGCGGCATCGAAGTTGTTCCCTTCATACAGACTCTTGCACACCTTGCATCACTGAAAAGGTGGAGAGAATACCGTCATCATGTTTTCGATATAGACGACATACTGCTGGTGGACAACGAACGAACCACCCGCCTTATTACAAACATGGTCAAAACCATGTCAGAAACATTAAGGTCCAAAAGAATCCACATAGGTTTTGACGAGGCGCATCATATAGGACTCGGAACATATCTGGATAAGCACGGATATACCGACAGGCGTTCCCTGCTCTTAAAACATCTGAACCAGGTTTGTGAAATAACAAAACAGTTCGGTTATGAAAAAGTTATGCTTGCAAATGACCTGTTTTTCAGCATGGCTCCGGGTGTATTCAGCGTAGACGAAAAAATAGATTTTCCAAAAGAAATTAAAGATGCTGTCCCAAAAGAATGTGAAATGGTATACTGGGACTATTTTTCAACAGACGAAAAAAGATACAAAGCTATGATGCAATCCAGCAAAAATCTTACTGAAAATATTTGGTTTTCAGGTGGCTGCTGGACGTGGAACACTTTCTCGCCTCACAACAGATACAGCATAGAAAGAAACACCATTGCAATAAAACAGTGCAAGGAAAACGGAATCAGAAACGCCTTCTTTACTCTGTGGGGAGATGACGGAGGTGAATGCGCCTATGAAATGGTGCTTCCCGCCATAATGCATGCTGCATGCGCTTTCAAAGGCATCGGTGAAGAACAGATGAAAGAAGAATTCAAGGAATTGACTGGAGAAGATTTTGACACTTTCCTTCATATGGACTATCCAAATTACATTTTTGGAGAAGACGTTAAAGTTGAATCTAAATATTTCCAGCACAGTGCTTCGAACTATGCAAAAACTCATTTTTATGACGATCCTTTCCTCGGAATAATGAGTGTAAATTTCGATAAATGTAAAAAAACTCAGATGAAAAAATATGCAAGCATTTTGAAAAATGATGGTGATAATTCGAAAAATTACAAAGTATTCTATACTACACTGTCTTCTTTGTGCAGTGTTCTGAGTGAAAAACTGCTTTTGGCTAAAGAAACAAGGAAAGCCTATGAAGAACATAATATGGACAAATTGATAAATATAGCATTCAGCAAATACTCTGATGCCATATTGAAGCTGACAGAATTTCACAAAAACTACAGACTCCAGTGGGAACTTGTGAATAAACCATTTGGATTTGAAATACAGGACGCAAGAATCGGCGGACTGATTATGCGCCTGTCTACCTGCAGGGAAAGAATACTTGAATTTGTCAGTGGAAAAGTAGAAAAAATAGAAGAATTGGAAGAGCCGGTACTTCCTATGGACGACACATATATTACCTCGTGGGGCGAAATGATTTCGGCAAACAACATATAATACGCACCAAAATGGCAGCTGCAAACAAACTTGCAACTGCCACTGATTTTGTTATGATGTTTTTCTCCCCTAGAACTCAGCATTCATCCGGATTAAGCCTGTCTCGATTTTTAATCAGCCGAAGAAAGTAGCTGTGTCAATCTTCTTGTATCCCCCGAAGCTTCCGGAGCATGCATAGATTTCAGAAGCAAGTTCCTTTCCGAGGAATGCATTCGTTATCTCATTGAGTTTTTGAGTCATGTCTATATCTTCAAACTTGTCCGGATAAACTACTTTTGCAACATACCATGCATTTGCAAGGGCGAGTTCATAGTTAGTATAGTAAGCGTTGTATGCCATCTGGATGTATACTTCCCCGTCTTTCCATGCCTTGCATGTATCAAACATGGTGTTGTCCTGAGCATAGAGCGGTTTAATGTTCTTGACAGCTGCTGTGTCAATTATCATGATGTCAACATTCTCGCCTATGGACACAAACTTCTCTGTTTCAATTGCACCTATGCCTTTTATTCCGAGTCCCGATACTGCGTTCTTGACATTTACAATCGTAAACGGCATGTAGTTTTCTGATGTCATAAGGTGGTTAGTTGTTCCCCAGTTTCCGAGCCCGCAGATATATACTGATGGCTTTTCACTGTCGGCAATGTCTTTTGTTCTGGTCTGGATATCTGCTGTCTCTTTTTCAATAAAGTCCACGAGTGTATTTGCCTTGTCTTCTTTTCCGAATATATTTCCGAGAAGTTTCATGCTGCGTTTGAATTCATCTGCAAAGACACCGTTTGATCCGGACTTAAGAGTAATCACCGGAACACCGAGCTGTGCCTGAAGAGCATTTTCTTTGTCTGCGTCCTCATATTCGGATATGACTATGTCCGGATTGCAGTAAAGGATTTTTTCTGCTTCAGCGCTCTGTGCATTTGGTCCGCCGACTCCGCACGAAGCAAGTGTTTTGAATGTTTCACCGAATGCCAGAACATAAGGTCTTGCAACTGAGTCAAACATCTTCGGTCTTTCAGTTAAAGATGTGTTGTCTATATCTTCGACTCCGCACAGAATGGATACATCACCGATGTATGAATACATTCTGAGAGCTCCTGCTCCGATGCATACTACCCTTTTATAACTTCCCGGAATTACAGTAACTTCACGGCCTATCATGTCGGTTACTGTTGTCTCGGTTCCTTTTTTGTCTTCATTGTTCTGTGCACATGCAGCAAGTACAACAAGCATGCAGAGTACAAGAACTAAAGCAAGTATTTTTTTCATATTTCTATTCTCCTGTTATCAGTATTTTGTTCTCTATATTCACTACTTTTACATTTACTTTAAATATGTCTTCTATGACTTCTTCAGTGAAAAGTTCATTTCCGCCCGAATACTTGACCACTCCTTCATCCATAAAGAAGAAGCTGTCTCCGAGTTCGACTGCCTCATTTAAATTGTGAAGCGAGCACAGAATTGTTATTCCGTATTCTTTGGATAACTTCTTTGTTTCTTCGATAAGAAGTCTCTCATTGGACAAGTCCAGATTGCCAGTGGGTTCATCAAAAACTATGAGCTTGGGCTTTCCAACAATCGCTCTTGCAATGGCGACTTTCTGTCTTTCGCCACCTGACAGCTTCTCTGTGGATTTTTCGGACAACTCTTCAAGGCTCATTTCGCTTATGACTTTTTTAACTTCTTCGTGGTCTTCTTTTCCGGCACTGAATCCGAAATACGGAATTCTTCCCGTAAGGATTGTTTCATAAACCGTTAAATCTCCGAAATTGACAAGCTGCGGAACATATGAAATCTGTTTTGCCCGTTCTTTGTAGCTCAGACCGAGAATCGATTTCGATTGAATCAGAATATCTCCGGAACCCGGTTTTTCTATACCAAGTATTGTTTTAAACAGTGTGGTTTTTCCTGCTCCGTTACGTCCCAGCAGTATCCCTATTTTTCCTTCTTCAAGTGTCAGGTTTATTCCATTTAGTACCTTATTCTTCCCTTTGTCATAGCCAAAGTGCAAATCTTTAATCTCAAGCATGTTTACCCCTCCTGCTCAGTATCAGGGCAACAAAGAACGGTGCTCCGAGAAGTGACGTTATGGCGCCTACCGGAAGTGCTGATCCGTTTCCTATTGTTCTTGATAGCGAGTCTGCGCACAAAAGCAGAATGCTGCCTGTCAAGGCTGACGCCGGTATTGACACTTTGTGGTTCTGGCCAAAGAGTTTCTTTGCTATATGAGGACATATAATCCCGACAAAGCCTATTGTTCCGAGGAAAGACACACTGACCGCAATGAACAGCGAAGCAATTAAAAGAGATACAAATCTCAGTGTCTTGACATTTATTCCAAGGCTTGTAGCCGTTTCATCTCCCGACAGCATCGCATTATATTTCTGACTCATTAACATAAAGAAAATCAGGGCGGCAAACAGTACAACTGTCATGATGAGGTCGGTCTCATAAGTTGCACGTCCAAGATCTCCGAAACTCCAGATAACTGCTGCAGACAGACCGACATCTGTAGCATAAAACTGCATGATTGTAGTTGCTGCCGTCCAGACGGAACCTATTGCGATTCCGGAGAGCACAAGTACTCCCGGTGAAAATGAACGAATTCTGCAGAGACCCAGAATCAGCAAGATTGATAAAATACTGAACACAAACGCGACTGCACTTGTTGCATATGGGTTTGTTCCCGCCATATACGACGACAGGTTATTGCCCGTATTAAGAAAACCGCCTGCAAAAACAATAATTGAAACATTGGCACCGAAAACCGCTGCGTTTGTTATCCCGAGTGTTGAAGGAGATGCCATGTAGTTATTGAGATTTGTCTGCATTATGAGACCCGAAAGAGAGAGTCCGGCACCTGCCACGATGGCAGCAATTATTCTCGGAACCCTTATATTCTGCATTATTCTGACATTTGCCTGAGAACCATTACCGAATAAAGCAGATATGCAATCGGATATGCTCATATGTGATGATCCCACAAACAGACATACAAATGTCATCAGGACCATCACCAGACAAAGCACTATTAAAGTCGTAGTTCTCTTTTTTGTCATAAGAAAAAAACAAACCGCCACAATCCCCTACAGGAAATTGCGACAGTTTCATACCATCCATTATATATATTGTTTATCTGCTGTTAACTGTGTATCCGACTTCGGTTAGATAAAGAATTCTTCGTGAATTCAATTTCAGTATATGCAGAATTTGTATCTGAGATAATTATAAGGGACACCAAAAAAATAAGCAATATAATTTTTTAATTTCACTATAATGAGAATGTTAAATACGAAATGGCAACTATTGACATTAGGGGATATATCCCATATAATAATACTGGAAATAAAAGAGAAGGGATGTTTTATGCCGACAATCAGTTGTTTTTGTGGAATTATAATTGTTATGTACTTACGCAACAAGGAGCATAATCCACCACACGTTCATGCGATTACACAAGATTTTGATGCTCCATTTCTAATTACAAATGGTGAATTAATGGATGGTGATTTTCCACCAAAAGCAAGATCTCTGGTAAAGGAATTCATTATGAAATATCAAGGTGAATTGCTTGAAATGTGGGAAACTGAAAAATATGTTAAATTGCCCCCTCTGTATTGAGATTGTGTGTTATTTTATAGGAGTTGAGTAATATGTTTCATAAATCTATAGACGTTAAATTTCTGGAAGGTACTTCCCTTGAAGTAACTTTTCAAAATGGAATAATAAAGAAATATGACATGAGTTTACTGTTTGAAAAGTATCCTCAGCTGAAAGCTCTGGAAAACAGGGATTTGTTTCTGTCAGGAAAATTAATCGGGTATTACGGAATCATCTGGAATGATGATCTGGATATAGAGACGGAAACAATATACGAGGAAGGAGAAACAGTTCACAGAGAATGTGAAGTAGTTTGTTACGCATCAGCCCATGCTGTTTCTTCAGCGAGAGCTGCAGCGGGTTTATCTCAAAAGCAGCTGTCTTCATTGACTGGCATTGATCAATCAGATATATCCAAAATAGAAAGAGGAGTATCTAATCCTTCTGTTTTGACACTTGATCGCATTGCCAGAGCATTGGGAGGAAAACTGATAATATCTATAGACATGGCGCAAACTCACTGAAAACAAATGCATTTTTATTCATTTTATGCAAAAATGCAAAAATTCATGTTGACAAATCCAAATTAGAATGATAGCATAGTTGCATATTAAACGCATAGAGGCGCGGAATTAAAGATTAGCGTACACCAGATTCTTAAAAATCGCTATGAGTGTATTGCAAAAGGTGATTCTGCCGAAGTTCGAGGCTTTTTAAGGAGCCGACTGCTGGGTGACAGCAAAATATGTTGTCAACTGTCGCAAAATATTTGCGGAGAGCTATGGTTTGCAAATAATTTATTTGAAATTAAATGCGACCTCGGCTAGTCCGAGGCCGTTTTTGTTTGAAAGGAAGAAAGAATATGAAAAAGATTATTGCTTTACTGTTAATTGTTACGATGATTTTTGTAATTTCATCATGTGGGAATTCCACACAGACCAAATCCGGAGTTGAAGACGGCGTTCTCACAGTAGCAATGGAGTGCGCATATGCTCCGTACAACTGGGCACAGACCGATGATTCAAACGGTGCTGTTCCGATTAAGGATTCAAATTTGTATGCAAACGGCTACGATATTATGATTGCAAAAAAGATTTGCGAAGCAAACGGATGGAAACTTGAAGTTGTTCAGCTTGAATGGGATTCACTTATTCCCGCTATCCAGTCAGGTGTTGTTGATGCAACAATCGCAGGACAGTCAATGACAAAAGACAGAATGGAAGTTGTAGATTTCGCAGGTCCTTATCTCTATGCATCAATTGTATGCCTTACAAGAAAAGATTCACCTTATGCAAGTGCAACATGCCTTGCTGATCTGGCAGGCGGCAAATGTACATCACAGTCAGGAACAGTCTGGTATGACTCATGTCTGCCTCAGATCACCGGTGCTAATATTCTTCCCGCAAAAGAATCAGCTCCCGCAATGCTTATGGAACTCGCAAGCGGCGCAGTAGACTTCGTATGCACAGATATGCCTACAGCTCAGGGTGCACTTGTTGCTTATGACGACTTCGTAATTCTTGATTTTACAAACTCAAATGGCAATTTCCAGGTTTCTGAAGAAGAAATCAACATCGGTATCGCGATTGCAAAAGGCAACACTGTACTGAAGGATGCTATCAACAAGGTTCTTGCTCCCATGACATCAGCAGACTTTGATGCAATCATGGAACAGGCAGTAAAAATCCAGCCACTCAGCGAAGAGTAATTGAAGAGGTAATTAATGGACAGATTTTCCCAGCTTTGGGTTGATTTAGGAAAACTATTATCCAAATACGGAACGACATATCTGAATGGACTTTTGAACACACTTATACTTGCAGTTGTAGCCACGGTTATAGGCTGCATCATCGGATTTGCATGCGGTGTCATAACGACAATCCCTCACTCAAAAAAGGATAATGCGTTCAAGAGGTTTATCCTCTGCGCCCTCAGGGTAATAATACGCATTTATGTTGAAGTATTCAGGGGAACCCCGATGATTCTTCAAGCCGTATTTATATATTATGGACTTCCGTATTTTACCGGAATATCTTTCAGTAACATCTGGACAGTCTCCATTATTGTTGTATCGATTAACACAGGTGCGTATATGGCAGAATCTGTAAGAGGCGGCATCATCTCAATCGATGTAGGTCAGACTGAAGGAGCAATGGCGCTTGGAATGAACCATTTCCAGACCATGCTCTATGTCATAATTCCTCAGGCATTGAGAAATATAATGCCGCAGATCGGCAACAACTATATCATCAATGTAAAAGATACTTCCGTCATGTTCATTATTGGATTTGCAGAATTCTTCTCAATCCACAAAATGGTATCGGGTGCCGTTTATCAGTACTTCCCGTCCGCAATGATTGAAATGATCGGATATCTTACAATGACTCTTATCGCTTCGTTCCTTTTGAGATATCTGGAAAAGAAGATGGATGGAAAGAGTTCATATGAACTGGTTGCAAAAGATTCTCTTACAATGACGGGCGGCACTTACAGAATAAGTGAGAAGAAAAACAGTTTTAACGAGAGAAACCTTGAGTTTGAACAGGCTGAAATAAGGGGGAAAAGATGATGGCAGATACTATTCTTGAAGTTTCCCACTTATCCAAGACATTCGGAAACAACGAAGTGTTGAAGGATATAGATTTTTCTGTAAACAAAGGCGATGTTATAAGCATTATAGGAGCATCAGGCTCCGGAAA
>JAILLB010000055.1 GCA_024693345.1 Clostridiales bacterium | reverse complement strand
ATATATGAGACTGTTTCAGACAGCGGCTTTCTTTTGTTGTGGTTGGCAAGCGGGCCTGCTCCTTCTGAAGCGTATCCCAGATCCATAACCATTAAAATCTCTTCGTTGTCAGGCAATTCAAGAAGATTTGCCAGCTGTTCTGGATCAAAGAAATTCACCCAGCAGCTGTCCACTCCCTCGTTTGCTGCTGCGAGAATCATATGAGTTGCGACGATTGTCGCATCCTCGATTCCGGATTCTCTTTTGCCACCCGGATATGTATATACATTGTTTTTGTCGAATGCCACAACTATTACAACTGGTGCACCATAACGACAAGGTGTTACGCTGTCAATTTTTGCGAGTGCCTCTTCGGACTCGAGAACATATATGTGCTGTTCCTGAAGATTTTTGGCTGTGGGTGCGAGACGTCCCGCCTTCAGGATGGCCTCAAGTTTTTCATTTTCCACAGGCCTGCTGCTGAAAGATTTGCATGAATACCTGTTTTCGATTACTTCTGTAAATTCCATAGTCTCACTCCTTGCTTATATTCGTTTATGTTTTTAACGGTGAATGTACATTCGCGAAAGCTCGCCTTCGTTTCCGCGTACCATACTTAGGAACTCCCAGCCGTATCTCTCGTAAAATCCAGTGTGGTCAGTTACAAGATAAACAGGTGTTATTCCTTTTGATTTCAGATCTTCAACTGCCATGTCAAGCAAATGTCCGGCGATTCCTTTTCTGCGGTATTCTTCTTCCGTGTAGACTGCACACAGATTCGGGAACAGGTCTTTTCTTTCATGGAAGTCATTTTCGATGACTCCGAGTCCTGCAACTATTTTCTTTTCGTCCAGGCATAGATACCAGCCGTACTCCGTCTCTTTTTTGAGATAGCTTTCCATGCATTTGATGTATTCTTCTTTCGGTACTCCCCATTTGTCCTGAAACCATTTTGCTGCATTTGCCATAAGTTCCGGGTAATTCCGGAGTGTTATATATCTGTATTCGCTCATTTTTTATTCCTGTTCTGGATGTTCCGGTGCAAAATCAGAACATGTTGTAAAATTGTGTTTCTTTTCCTTCTTCCTTGATGCAGCAGAGAACATTGCCCTGGATGATAGGAACGGAATGGTCGTGAAAACCTACTTTGTAATCTGACAGAACAGTTCTCACCGCAGCCAGTGTTCCTCCGTGTGAAACAATGAGAACTTTTTCGTCTTTGGAAAATGTATATCTTCCTAGTGCCTTTTCAGCTCTTTTACAGAGCTCTTCAATTGTTTCAACCCGGTATTTTGGGTCAGACATGTCAAGTTCCGGATACCACAATACACCTTCGAGCAGTCCGCAGTATCTCTCTATGAACATCTCGTCTATGATAATTTCTTTATCAAAACCTGTCTTTTCTGCAATTATTTCAGCAGTGTTTCTTGCTCTGCACAATGGGCTGGAGATTATCCTGTCAAAATGAAGATTTGCTTTTGCCATGTTATCTGCCAGCTTGTTTATCTGCTTGAGGCCTGTCTCATTCATGGGGATATCTGAATGACCCTGGATTTTTCCTTCATTGTTCCAGTCAGTCTGTCCGTGTCTTACTAGATAGAATACCATGGCAAATCTCCGTTTTTTTGCTGTCGGATATCAAAGGACATAATCCGACATTTTAATTAATAGATTAATTATATCACCCTCGCGCGCTGAATTAAAGAAAAATACTGAACTAGATGTATATTTGTGCACAATTGTGCAAATGAGTGCGGAAAAACAAACATTTTTCGGAAAACTGCAAAACAAAAGACGCAGACCCGTTTTGAGTCTGCGTTTCAGTTGTCCTATTTCTTTTCACGCATCGTGTAGTCAGTGTGCTTTATGCACTCATTAAGAATCCGGATTGCTGTTTTGCAGTCACCCATGTTGTGGTAGCAGCTGCACATGTTGTTCAGAATAAGGGATTTTGCGCTTCCTTTTATTCTGTGCTTTTTGACAAAGCTGAGAGCCTCATCATAGAGCATCAGAGCAAACTGCTCATTTTCCTGTTCTGAGTATGCAAATCCCAGTGCATTGAGCGAATTTGCAGGAAGCTCATATTCGTCTAATCCTCTGAGTAGAGACACCGCTTTGAACGCGTTTGTGAAAACACCGTCATCGTAACTCTGGTAAAAACATGCGATTGCCAGCTGATAATATGCTGAACCGACAGCGACGGAATCGCCACTCTTCTGTCCTTCGAAAATGAGGGGATTCATTTCTTTTTTCAGTTTGCGGTAGTCATCAGAATATTCTTCAGCAACTCGCTTTATGCTTGCCGGGAACACCCGTGACTTCAGATAATATGAAGTGACCCCCAAATTTGCAAAACCGTGGATTTACCCATATAATTCATAGTGAATCTTAAAAAAACAAATTACGGGGATTACCGCATACAAATGGAGGTCACTATGTTAAGAATACTAAAAATTGGGATG
>JAILLB010000071.1 GCA_024693345.1 Clostridiales bacterium | reverse complement strand
TCATTGATGAACACGGAAGCCCAATTGAATTTTCATATACAAACCTTTCACATTATGGCAAACAGGAAAAACAGTTTGACAGTTTTTCTGAACTTCTTGAATTCTATTACATCGAAAAAGAGAGAAATGCTCTGTTAAAGAACAGAATCAGTGGAACTCTTGTAATAGTGAACAACGCGATAAAGAAAATTGAAAAGAAAATAGGCATACTAGAAGATGAACTTAGAGAGTGTGAAGATGCCGACAAGTACAGAAAGTACGGAGATTTGCTTACCGGTTCGCGGTATATGCTTAAAACAAAGGCTGAATATGCCGATGTTCCGGACTATTCCTACTCGGAGATGAAGTCAGCCAGAGTTCCGCTTGATGTCAAGTTGACACCATCCCAGAATGCATCAAGGTACTATAAGAAATACAACAAACTGAAATCTGCAAAAATAAATGCAAATATTCAGCTCGAAAAAGCGAATAACGATTTGAGCTATTTGTACAGTGTTCTTAATTCTCTCAACATGTGTGAAACCTCCTCCGATGTGTCTCAGATAAGAAGCGAATTGATTCTGTCGGGATATATAAAGGATTATGGGGATTCAAAGAAGAAGAGAGAATCTGCTCACTCAGAACCGCTTGTATTCACGCTGGAGAGCGGAAGAGTAGTCAGATGCGGCAAAAACAATATTCAAAACGAAGAATTGACACTTAGACAGTCGAGTAAGTCGGACATATGGTTCCATGTAAAAAACGGTGCAGGATCACATGTTGTAATGGAATGCTTGCCTGATGAGGAACCAAGTGCAGAAGACTATACGCAGGCTGCCATGATAGCCGCATATTATTCGGACATGAAGATGTCAGGACAGGTTCCTGTCGATTATACGAGAATAAGATATGTAAAAAAACAGCCGGACTCGACGCCGGGAAAGGTAATATATACGGATTACTATACAGCTTATGTAGAGCCTAAACTCCCATAGGCAATGTTACAGATATATTTCAAAAATCACGATGGTATCGACAAATTTGCAATTTGTGATATATTATACTCATCATGATTGTTCTCCCGCATGTTGGATTTTGCTCCAAAATGGGGGGGTAAATAAACTTAAAGGAGGCGAAGGAAATGAAGAATATCCCAACGATTGTGATAGGGGCTAATATACGCATTTCCGGTTGCCTGTAATTGAATCGGAAAATATCTTTTTGCGGCATGCCCCAGCATGCCGTTTTTATTGTTATTAAAAGAAAAAAACTAATGCAGAATTGGCCCTCATTATTACAAATATATAGGAGGACGATGTGAGTAAAGAAGACAAAACTCAAGAAAAGAAAAAAGAAGAGAAAAGAAAAATTCCCTTCGGTCGAACTATTGCTAACAACATATTTGCATTGAAGATGATATGGCAAGTATCAAAACTGTACTTTGTCATTTATTTGGTCGTCACGATTCTGTATGCACCTCTGAATTTTCTTACAAGCACATATCTGCTCAGGCTGATTGTTGATGGAGTCAGAGACGGAACACCTGTTGGAACAATTGTTACGTTCATAGCAATCATATACGGCATCTATATTTTTGTGAACTTGATGCAGGGAATGATGTTCAACGTGTTTTTACCTGGTACTTATGACAGAGTTGTGGTCAGTGTTCAGAAGAAACTGTTTAGACGCGCGGCTTCCATGGATTTATCCTGCTATGAAACACCTGAATTCTTCAACAAATACGTTAAGGCCATGGATCAGGCTCATACAAGAGTTCAAAGGGTTCTTAACACGTTGGATAACCTAATCTGGAGAGTGACATATATAGCTTTGAGCTCATTTCTGCTGTTTGAAATTGACCCTTGGCTCATGGTGTTTGCTGCCTTCCCGCTTTTGCTCGGAATACTCAGAAGAATTGAGGTTAAGTTATATCACAAATTCGATGTGGCGCAAAAACCTATTACAAGGCATCAGGATTATGTAAGAAGAACATTTTACCAAAATGATTACTCAAAAGAGATGAGAATCGGTGAGATGCATTTACTATTGATTGAGGATTACAAAAAAACATACAGAGAATTTCGAGATCTATCAAAAAAATATGGAATTCCAAGAGCTATCTTGTACTTTTTCCAGCAATTCGGCATTGAGATAATCACCATAATGGGTGCAATGACTTATGCCGTGTACAAGACAGTTGTTATGAACGAGATGACTATCGGTGACTGCATAATTGTTCTCAATGCTGTTGGCGGTGTGTCTTACAATATTAACAACCTGATTCAGAATCTGGCAGAATTCGGTGAACATGCGCTCTATATAGAGGACATGAGATATTTTATGGATTACCAGCCCAGTATAAGGGAAGATGAAAATGCACCTATGGCAAACGGAGGAGACATTGTACTTGACAACGTAACATTCCGTTATGAAGGGGCAAGTGAAGATACAATAAAAGGTGTATCCATGACAATAAAGAGCGGTGAAAAGGTTGCTCTTGTCGGTCTCAACGGTTCCGGTAAAACAACACTTGTGAAGCTCTTAACACGTATGTACGATCCGGCATCAGGAAGCATAACTTTAGATGGACGAAACGCAAAAGAATACAGATTGTCATCGTACAGAGATAATTTCTCGTGTGTTTTTCAGGATTTTAAAGTGTTTGCATTGCCTGTCATCGAAAATGTAACTTTAAGACAAAGACAACAAGGCGATGAAGAACTGGTCACAAATGCACTCAAGGAAAGCGGGGCATATGACAAAATCATGACACTTGACAAAGGTGTTGAAACAATACTTACGCGAGAATTTGATGAAAAAGGTGCTAATCTTTCGATTGGTGAGCAGCAGAAAGTGTCTCTTGCCAGAATTTTCGTTTCAGAAAGCCCGTTCATTGTTCTTGATGAACCATCAAGTGCACTCGATCCCATTGCAGAACGCAAAATGTTCGACAATATGATGCGGGCATCAGAAGGCAGAAGTGTCATATTTATTTCACATAGGCTGTCTTCAGCCGTGTCTGCTGACAAGATTTATCTTATGGACAAAGGTGTGATTCTTGAAGAAGGCACGCACCACGAGCTTATGCAGAAAAACGGCAAATATGCAGAAATGTTCAGACTCCAGGCCGAAAACTATATCGGAAAGGAGGCTGGTTAATATGAAAAGAGAAAAGAGTAAAAATACAAAGCAGAGTGTAAAAAAAGTCCTTAGAAACGACTTCTATATGCTGTGGAAGATTCTGAAAACCACACCATCGATAGTTGTTTCAATATTGGTGAGTAACATTATTTCCGGTTTGCTGAATTCAGTATCAACTTTGTTCACATATTTTTTGCTGAATTCACTTGATGAAGGAAAGTCTTTTGATGAAATACTGCCGATAATTATATGGACTGGAACATTCTATGTTATGTCTTATTTATTCTTCGGTTGGTACCTAAAATACTATGACCAGTTGATTAGAAGAAAGCTGTTCATGAAACTACACACTGAATTGTTTAAAAAGGCATACAGTCTAGATGTGTCGTGTTACGATGACCCGGAATTCTATAACGATTTTGTGTGGGCTATGGACAATGCGGGAGGAGAATCGACTTCACTTCTCACAGACTTTGCCTCGCTAATAAGGGGCGTTGTATCCGGTGGAACAATGGTTGGAATTCTATTGACTATTGATCCAATTATGGCTGGAATACTATTTGCATCTTCTATAATATCGATTATAGCGTTCCATTACGGAAACAAGTATTCGTTCGAACAGGAAAAGGCTCAGAAGCCTTTGTACCGTGTAAGAAATTATATTAACAGAATTTTCTATTTACCAGATTATGCAAAGGAAATGAGATCAGGACACATTGCGGATGTTTTAATAAACAAAGCAGATGACAATGTGGATGAACTTGTAAGAAGTCGCAAGAAGTATGGTAAGAAATATTTTGTTATATACACCATGTTGGGATCCGTTCTCGGTACAATGACAGATGTCGGAGTAATGCTTTACATGCTCTCAAGGCTTATTGAAGGATCAGTGCTTATAGGTGCTTTTGCTGCGAGTGTCGCGGTAATCTGGAACCTGAGATGGAATATTTCCAATATTATAGAACAGGCAGCAACAATGCCTAAGCACTCATTGTTCCTTGAAAAGTATTATGAATTTCTTGATTACAAACCGAGAACAAAGTCCGGACTGTTGTCTGTGCCCAGCTTTGAATCTTTGGAATTGAAAGATGTTTCATTCACATATGACTTTTCAGACAACCCCAAATACCAGTATCATGACGAAGATTATGTTTCGCCTCAGAAACCACCGAGTGAAGCGCTGAAAAATGTCAGCCTTAAACTCAACAAGGGTGAAAAAATAGCGCTCGTCGGATACAACGGAGCGGGTAAAACCACATTGATTAAACTTCTGATGAGATTGTATGATCCGTCATCCGGAGAAGTCAAAATGAATGGAATCAACATCAAGGAGTTTGATTTGGCAGATTACAGGAAGAGAATAGGGACAGTATTCCAGGATTACAAGATATTTGCAAAATCCATTGCGGAAAACGTAATGAATGGTCCATATGATGAGAGCAATAAGGGAACTGTATTATCTGCTCTTAATGCCGCAGGCTTCTCCGAAAAACTGTCTGAACTTGACAATGGTATTGATACTCAGTTGACAAGAGAGTTTGATGATAATGGAACGAATTTGTCGGGAGGAGAGTCACAGAAGGTTGCGATTGCAAGAGTGTTTGCAAAACCATTTGAACTCATTATAATGGATGAACCTTCAAGTGCTCTTGATCCGATTGCGGAATATGAACTAAATCAGGCGATTTTGAAATATGCATCTGACAAAACCGTCATATTCATTTCTCACAGGCTTTCGACAACCAGAATGGCTGACAAGATATACATGTTTGACTCAGGCAGGCTGATTGAAGAGGGATCTCATGATGAACTAATGGAAATCAACGGCAAATATGCCGAGATGTTCAATCTTCAGGCAGAAAAGTATTTTGCCGAATAACAAAAATAGAAGGCAGGTTATTGCAACTTGCCTTCTTTTCATTTTAAGTATTTTGAAATTCGGTCTCTGAACTTTAAGAAATATATCTTCAAAAGCCTTCCGTATAATATATCTGCGCAGATGAACACGAAGTTGCCCAAGACAAGATACAGTATTTTCTGCCACAAAAGATCCGGCAAATCAAGGATGGAAGTAAATACAAAGTATGCCAGCATAAACATCGCGTTTATGTATAAGATTTTTACTACCCATGACCATACTTTTCCGAGCTTTTCAAACCAGAACTTTAAAACAGGCCAAAGTCCTGTAAAGAATGCAAAGCAGAATGCAGCAAAACTCTCAGGTCCGACAATCAGTATTGAAAGAACTGAGATGACAG
>JAILLB010000003.1 GCA_024693345.1 Clostridiales bacterium | reverse complement strand
GGATTCGAGAATAACGGCATCGCAACCACACATTTTATTTTTCATTCCTTTTGTTACGCAACCCGTATCGGTTGCAATTCCAAGTGTTTCTGATGTTGTCAAGTCTTTTACTACATACCCGACAGCACATTCGCTGTCATGTGATAGTAAAAAAGACGATACTTCCAGATTTTTGATGCAGACTGTGTACTCAGAATCATGTAAATACATGTTTTCCAGATCTTTTGCATCGCAAACAATGAACCTTGCTGATTCAGTTGTCATGTGAACCGGAATCGAGTACTTTTTTTCTATTATTTTCAGACCGGAAACGTGATCAACATGCTCATGGGTAATAAAAATGGCATCTATATCCTCCATTTTTCTTCCCAATTCTTCAATTGAACATCTCGTCCTTCTCTCGCTGACTCCGCAGTCAACCAAAATGCAGGCCTGATCTGAACAAATAAATATACAGTTTCCCTTGGAACCGGAAAACAGTGAATACGCTTTCAATTTGTCTTCCTTTATATATATTACAGCACTTTGACCGCACCATATGAACGGATACGGAGTTTAGTTACCGCATCTTTTCCAAATGATTCGCTCATCTTTTTTACGAACACTTTTTCCTTTTCAAGCGGAACGTAAGCCTGAATTGTTCCAGCAAAGCCTCCGCCGTGAACTCTGAAAGCTCCGCTCGGTCCCACAACCGATTCTGCAACAGCACATGCAAGAGGTATTCCTTGTTCTTTGACATCTGTTACAGAGTAGCAATTCTGGAGAAGAGTAGCAGAAGATTTTCCGGATTCTCTTACTACATCAAGGAATGCTTCTATATCGTCATTCTTAAGAGCTTTGAACAATTCTCTTACTCTGTCATTTTCACGGACAAAGTGAATTGCTCTCAGCATTGCTCTGTCCCCGAGTTTTTTTCTTATCTCGTCTGTTTTTGAAACAAGAGTTTTTTCACTGATACCCCTGAGAATCTTCTGACCGAATAATCCTGCTACCGCCTTCATTTCAGCCGGAACCGATGCATAGTCAGGTGTGAGATTTACATGGCTTCCTCCTGTATCCACTATATACAGAGCATATCCGTGCTTTTCAGGATCGAATTTAACTTTTTCAGTCTTCGGATTCTTCGGGTCTTTGAAATCTATATGTACAAATCCACCTGCAGCACATGCTATCTGGTCCATAAGACCGCATGGCTTTCCGAAAAATCTGTTTTCCGCATACTGGCCAATCTGGGCAATCTCTGTAAATCCAATCTTTCCTTCGTTGAAAAAATGGTTTTCGATTGTTCCAATCATATCTTCAAATGCTGCAGAAGAGGAGAGTCCAGATCCTTTTTTTATCTGATTTGTTGTATATGCTACAAAGGAGCCCGTATTTCTTCCGTTTTTCTTGAGTCCGTCTATAACGCCTCTTATGAGGGAAGCGGATGTTCCGTTTTCGCTCGGATCAGGCTTGAGAGATTTTGTGTCCACAACATCTTCATCAAATCCTTCACTCTTGACTTTAATGACTTTGCCGGATACAGCTCTTGCAACAGCGATTATATCAAGGTCAACTGATGCCGCAGCAACTTCTCCGAGGTTATGGTCTGTGTGATTGCCGCAGATTTCACTTCTTCCGGACACTGAAAATACCGAAAACTCTCCTTCGCCATAGATGGAAATGAATTCATTTACGGCCTTTGAGATTCTCTTTGAAGCCTCAGAGCTCTTTTCACCATAAATCTTTTCAAGATTCTTTTTTGCCATTTTTTCAATTTTGCCAGCACTATACATTATATATATGTCCTTTCAACCATTCTGCATCTCGTCTAAAGTCAACAAAAACGAGGGAAGAATATTCTTTTCAAACCATCTCAGTTCCTCGCATTCCATATTGTCCAAAGACTTTCTTATAGTCTTTTCTGCAGAAGCAAATTCCGGATTTCCGTATTTCATTTCTTCAAGACATTTGATATATGCAGCGAGTTTGTCAGCCACTTTGACAAGTTTTTCTATATCTTCATCCTCTGTTTTGAGGGCTTCTCTGTATGTGTCTCTCATTTCAACAGGCAGTTTTATGAGGAGTTCTTCGATTGCATTGTTTTCTACAATCTGGTAATTCTCTCTCATTGCGTGGCTGAAATACTTGACAGGAGTAGGCATATCTCCTGTATAAACTTCTGGAGCATCGTGATACAGGCCGACAACTGCTGCCTTGTTTGCATCATAATGCTTTCCGAAATATGTGTTGCCTATAATTGCAAGAGCATGAGCGAGTTCAGCGACTTCAGCTGAATGAGAAGCGAGATCTTCGTCATTTGCGTTGCGCATTAGCCCCCATCTCTTCATGTATTTTTCCCTGAAAACCAGGGCAAAGAAACTGTTATTCATATTAACCCCTGAAGAAAGCCTTGAATAATCTTACCATGTTGTATCCGTCTTCAACACCACCGAGTTCTCTTACAGAGTGCATTGAAAGCTGAGGATTGCCTATATCTACTGTTACAACTCCCATCATTGAAGAAATGATAGGTCCTATTGTTCCGCCGCCGTTTGCATCGGAGCGGTTGTTGAATATCTGATAAGGAATCTTTTCTTTTTCGCAGAGTGTCATGAAGAAAGCTGATCCTTCAGCAGATGTTGAGTAAGACTGTCTGTATGCGAGTTTGAGAACCGGACCTTTATTGAGTTTGACAACAAGGTTAGGATCTGAAAGACCTGCATATGATGGATGTGTTGCATGAGCCATATCTGCAGAGAACACGATTGTTTTGGAAAGCGCTCTGTATTTTTCTTCGGATGTGTATCCTAGAGCTTCGCAAATTCTGTCCACAACCATGGCGATTGTATCGGATTTGGCTCCTCTGTCGGAATTTGAACCTATTTCTTCATGGTCAAATACAACACCTATATCTGTATATCCGCCCTTGTCACACATACCGGAAATTACAGCGTGAGCCATAGCGGCGTCATCGAGTCTCGGAACAGACATGAATTCTTCGTTTTCGCCAACAAAGCATCCTGGAGCATATTCATATGGAGCGAGTTCATATGAGAGGATGTCTTCTGCTTTGCATCCGACTTCTTTTGCAATATATGCCATGAAGCCTGTTTCGTTTCCTTCTCTCTGAGCAAAGAACGGAAGCATTTCTGTCTGAAGATTGAACTTTGCACCATTGTTTACGTCTCTTACAACATGAATTGCAGCGCTCGGAATAACGAGAAGAGGCTGGTGGATGTTTATGTTCTTGTATGCGGCATTTCCTTTTTCGTCTCTGTAGTATACTCTGCCTGCAACCGACAGTGGTCTGTCAAGCCAGCCGTGAACTATGAGACCGCCGTATCCTTCAAGATATATTCTCTCATATCCCATATCTGTCTTGGACGGAACGGATTTAATTCTAAATCCCGGAGTGTCATGGTGAGCTGCGGCGATTCTGAATCCGTATTTAACAGGATCTTTGCCAAGTCTGAAAGACGCAATCTGTGTTCCTGATTTGATAAAATAATACAGAACACCTGCTTTTACTTCCCATTTGTCTCCTTCTTCTATTCTGACCGCACCTGCTTTATCCAGCATTGCTGCAAGATTTTCAACAGACTGGAACGGGGTTGGTGATTCATTAATGAAATTTAAAAGACTGTTTGCATAGTTTTTGGAAGCTTTTGTCATGTTATCCTCCGATTATTTATGCCTGCCGGGAACACCCGTGACTTCAGTCGTGGGATGAAAGGCAGCCGTTTTTGATATATTTGTAAATTCTTAACTCTTTCCTTGTGAGAATTTGTTAAACAATATGGTATAATAGTATTGACCCAAATTCAATGGTATTGACCAAAATTAACAAGAAAGGAGGAAATTAAGTAATGTATCATGTTGAAATGATCAACATAAAACCTAAGCATTCGCTGTTTGAATTTTGTGAAACTGTAACCAATGTATCTAAGAATATGTATAACGTTGCAAACTTCTACATCAGGAACACAATGACAGGGTTGTCCAAGGAAATTAATCAAAGAACAAGCAATGAAACAGAAGTGCTTAGGATTGTTCAGGAAGGCATTAATGCACATAATGAGAAAGCATTAAAGAAACAAAACAGCGGAAAGAAAGCTGTGTTGTTTGAAATGCCAACCAAAGAACACTGGTTTCTCAATTATTACATTCTCAATGCTGTGTTCAAGGAATCAGATAATGTTGATTACAGATCTCATCACGCACATATAACACAGAATTCAATCAAAGAATGTGTACGGGCATGGAAATCATATTTTGAACTGAAAAAAATGTTTTTTTCAGATTCGGGTTCATTAACCGGTGGACCCAAAATACCTAACTACATAAAATCCGACCATAAAACTGTAACTCTTAGTAATATTGCATGCAAAATACAGAA
>JAILLB010000076.1 GCA_024693345.1 Clostridiales bacterium | reverse complement strand
AGACGTAGTCTTTCATGTTTATGGACATGCCGTTATCCAGGTGTAGTACCTGAAGAGTAGACATGTTTTCACCGTCTTCGATTTGTTCTTCAAAATATGGGATATTAAATCTCCAGCCGTCAGTCAGCATGGCGTTGGTACTATGAATATCTTTTTCTTCTCCGATGAATTCGTATTCATAGTACTCGCCCATGTCTATGAACTGGAGTTCTATGTAGTAATAACTGACACCATCTTCAACATATTCAAATTCTCCGAGGTTCTGTTGGCAAGAATCGTAATACGCGGCATTAAAACTTGAGTATGTTTCTGTTTGGATTGATCCATATGTTGTGATATTGTGTGTCAAATCTATGAGTATTGATTCTCTTGAGACATAATAAATGACATCGTTTGTTTTCACAAAATGCGGGGCAAAATTTGTACTTTCATCGAGATCGTACATTAGTTTTACTTCAGTTCCGATGCCATTTCTTCCTATTATGCTTCCTACGTTATATTCTCTGTGCAGTGAGAGGTCACATAATTCAACTGACTCGTCGCCTTTTCCGACTAAATATCTGTTTGTATAGTCTTTAACATATTCGCCAACATTAAAATCCTGTATTGTTAAGTTTCTGTTGTTTGGCGTTCTTCCTACCAATCTTTCAATTTCCGCAATTTTAGTTTCATCTGTCAAAGGAGAGAGTGTTCCGTTTTTAATTTGCTCCTGTATTTCTGCCATTATTCTTAATGCAGGATTAACGGGTGTTTCCACATCTGTTTGATTATATGCATATTCGTCAACAACAAAATTATCTTCAAAGCCATTAAACTCGGAGTTCGATTCATTTTTCAAGCCATTTGCTATATCTGCAGCACCTACTACCAGTCCCTGCATTGTGAGAATTGTTACTGCTGTCAATATTATGGATATTAGTCGATTGAAATTGAATGAAGTCTTTTTGATTTTCACGTTGTTCTCTCCTTACAAAATTGATATTTTTTCTGTCCAATTCTATACTTACATTGTTATCCTATCAGACATCTTTCTTCAATGCAAGGACTTTATTATCATTTCTGACTCGATTACTACTATTGCCCCTAGTGTCAATCGTTAAAATGGAATTATTAATGCTCGTATGCATCTTTTAACAGAGAAGCGCCCACGATTATTCCTTTTAACCATTTAGTGTGTCCAGGTAAAGTTTGGAGATAATTAAAAATATAGAATTGTCGACAATGGTTTGTTTTTCCTATTGATATTTTAAAAGAAATACTTTATAATAGGCATATAAGTGGTGCAAAGTGGTTAAAAGTGGTGATTTTCCACAATTTCCACAGAGTTTTCCACAGGCAAGGAGGTGACAATATGTTTTTGGGCGAATTTTCACACGCAACCGATGCAAAAGGTCGTGTTTTCATGCCTGCCAAATTCAGAGATGAATTGGGCAAAGAATTTATTGTCACACGCGGAATAGACAAGTGCTTATGTGTTTATCCCCTTTCAGAGTGGGAAAAGTACACTGCCAGAATTGAGGAATTTCCACAGGTTCAGGCAAGAAAAGTCAGAAGATTCATTTATTCTGCAGCCTGCAAAGCAGAATTGGATTCTCAGGGTCGTGTTCTGTTGACAAATGAACAAAGAGAATACGCAGAAATCGGAAAGACTGTTTCCGTTCTCGGCGTAGGAAAATATATAGAAATATGGGCTTCTGAAAACTGGGATGCAGAAAAACAGTCTGAAGACGCATCTGAAATAGAAGACATCATGTTGAAACTGGAAGAAAAACTATGAGTGAATTCAAGCACTACTCTGTAATGCTTAATGAATGCATTGAAGCACTGGACATAAAACCAGACGGAATATATGTCGACTGCACCCTCGGCGGAGGCGGACACTCTGAAGAAATTGTAAAAAGATTAACTGAAGGTCGCCTTATAGCCATCGATCAGGATGAAGATGCAATCAATGCAGCCAAGGAAAGGCTTAACAAATATTCAGATAAGATAACATTCGTTCACTCGAATTTTTCCGAACTCAAAAGCATACTCGAAGAACTGGAAATTGAAAAGATTGACGGTGTTCTTTATGACCTCGGTGTTTCTTCTTACCAGCTGGACAATTCCGAAAGAGGTTTTTCATACAACAGCGAAGCACCTCTTGACATGAGAATGGACAGGACCTCTTCTCTTTCCGCTTATGATGTAGTCAATACATACAGCGAAGAAGAATTGAGAAGAATTCTGTTTGAGTACGGCGAAGAAAACAATGCATTCAGAATTGCACATGCAATAACAGAACAGAGAAGAATCGCCCCGATAGAAACAACGACGGAACTTGCAGACATAGTAAAGAGTGTAGCAAAAAAACGTGATTTGTATGAAGGACACCATCCTGCAAAAAGAACTTTCCAGGCTATAAGAATTGAAGTTAACGGCGAACTCAGCGTGATTGCTCCTTCACTAGAAGCTGCAATTGATGCACTGGATCCCGGCGGAAGAATAGTAGTCCTAACTTTCCATTCGCTTGAAGACAGAGCCGTAAAACAGATATTTGCAAGACTTGAAAAAGGATGTACATGTCCTCCTTCATTTCCTGTATGTGTCTGCGGAAAAGTACCGCAGATAAAACTGGTGAACAAAAAGCCTCTGGCCCCTTCACCGCAAGAAATATTGATTAACAGAAGGTCGCACAGTGCGAAAATGCGCGCGGCCGAGAAATTATAGAACCGCAAATGCCTTGGACGAGAAAGGGGATAAGAGGAGAAGATGCGCCATAATAAAGATTACTCTCCCAAATACTCCAATCAAAAAACCTCCAAAAAAGTGTTTTCTCTCTCTTCCCTTTCCGTCATCAGCGGCGGCGGCACAAAGTACAGAACCATAAAAGACAACAGCAAGAAAAGCTTTCCGATAGTAGAAATAATAACCATCACCCTGATAGCTGTCTTGCTGACGATTATAATAATGTCATTCATAAAAGTATCTCAATTGTCCACAGAAGTCCAGAATCTTCAGATAACCATTTCAAGCATGGACAAAGAAAGAACAAAACTGGAAGGACAAAAGAACAGTAAGTATACACAGTCCTTAATCAAAGACAAAGCGGATGCGATGGGACTCGGGAGCGGATCCAATTCGACAGTGTACTTAGCAAAAGATGAGTGACAATTGTCCGTAAAAAAGGATTTGGCAAGAGTTGTCTCTCTTGCCATTTTTAGAGGATTGCATGAACGAACAACAAGAACTGCAACAGGCAGGCACATTGACGCCAAATGGTCGCCAATCGCGAAAGAGAGCCTTCATATTATTTGCTTTCTGCACTTTTTGTGTAGTTCTCCTTGTTGCGCGTCTTGTCAAACTAATGCTGGTAGATTATTCCCAGTACAGAGCCACTGAACTGGCTCAGGTCATATACCAGGACACAATAACAGCTGAGAGAGGAACAATAACGGACAGAAACGGAATCGTACTTGCAACAAATTCCGCTTCATACAGAGTCTTTATTTCTCCTCTCGACATTTCTGATGAAGAACAGAGAAAACTCATGTGTGATATTCTCTCCGAAACACTCGAAGTAGATTACGACACAATATATACTCAGTCGCTTCTTACTGACTACTACGACCGTACAATAAAGAGAAATGTCGATGAAGACACTGCGACAAAACTGAAAGAACAGGTCAAAGAAAAAGAACTCGAAAGAGTCATATATTTTGAAGAGACATACGCAAGAATTTACCCATATTCTACTCTTGCCAGCCACCTTATAGGATTCTGCGGCACAGACGGAGGAAGATATGGGCTTGAGTATTATTATGACTCAGAACTTACAGGCATTCCGGGCAAAATTGTCGGTGTCCACACAGTGTCAGGAGGAAATGTTCCGTACAAATATTCCACATATATTGATGCTCAACAGGGCAACACAATCGTATCCACTATAGATTACAGAATCCAGGAAGTCGTGGAAAAGTACTTAAAGCAGTGTGCTGAAACATTTGAATGCGTGTCAAGAGCAGAGTGCATTGTTATGAATCCCAAGAATTTCGAAGTTCTCGGAATGGCTGTTTATCCATATTATGATTTAAACAACCCTACAACTCTTCCCTCATATTACGACAAGCGCATTGAAGAGGCAGCAGAAAAGTATGGGACCGATTCAGAGGATTACCAGAAGGCACTGTCAGCAATGGTTTTGGAGATGTGGAACAACAAAATTGTTTCCGAAACATACGAACCGGGTTCAACAGCAAAGATATTCACCGTCTGCATGACTCTGGAAGAAAAGCTGTCTGCTCTGACTGACACATATTACTGTCCGGGGTATCACATTGTAAACGGAATAAGAATCAGCTGCAACAACAAAAACGGTCATGGTCTTGTCACTCTTGCAGAGGGGCTTGAACAGTCATGCAACCCCACAATGATGATGCTGTCAAAGCTTATTGGTTCAGATAGATTCAGCAAATATTTTTCAAATCTCGGACTTGATTCGAAAACAGGAATAGATCTTCCGGGTGAAACAAGTTCCATATACATTTCAGGCGAAGACATGGGTCCCGTTGATCTTGCCGTATATTCATTCGGACAGAGATTCAACGTTACTGCAATACAGCAGATTTCAGCTCTTGCCTCAATTTCCAATGGCGGATATCTGATGACCCCTCACGTCGTCAAAGAAATACTGGACGAAAACGGGAATGTTTTGAAAACATTTGATTCAGACATAAAGCATCAGTCATTCAGTTCGGAGACATGTGAGATTGTAAGCGAAGTACTTGCAGAAGGTGTCGCATCATCGTCAGGCGGTTCAAACAACGCTTATGTAATCGGATATGAAGTGGCTGCAAAAACCGGAACTGCAGAAAAAGGAACGGACGGAAAATATGTTGTGTGCTCATGCGTGGCCTATGCACCATATTATGACCCGGAAGTCATCATTCTCTTTATAGTCGACTCACCCACAAAAGGTTCTCTTTACGGAAATACCGTTGCAGCACCTTATGTTTCAAAGATACTCAGTGAAATACTTCCGTACATGGGAGTTGAACCGAATTACACGGCAAAAGAGATTGCATCTCTTCAAAAATCCGTAAGAAACTACAAAGGCTATTCTGTCAGCAGTGCTGTCAACAGCATTGAAAACGCAGGCTTTAAATATGTTATATACGGAACAGGGACAAGCATTACTTCACAATTCCCCGCTTCCGGAGAATCAATGTTCAGCGCCGACGGTGTCATTGTACTCTACACTTCAAGTGACACAGAACCTGTGTATGCAATAGTTCCTGATTTAATCGGCAAAACCGTTGCGGAAGCAGAAAAAATACTAAAAAAACTCAACTTAAATATATATATCAGAGGAAACACATCTTCACAGATTGTTTCCGGTCAATCAATTCAATACGGATCATCTGTTCCAGAAGGAACAATCATACAAATATCTCTGGGAGAAAACTAACATGTTTGGCGGAATAAACAAGGATGGCATCAGAATAGAAGAATTTGCCGAGATGTGTAAGGGAAAACTCTTTAATGCAAAAAAAGGCGTTAAAGTGTTCGGTATATCCACAGACACAAGATCAATACAGAAAGGCGAAGCATTCTTTGCAATTAAGGGAGAAAATTTCGACGGAAACAAATTTGTCGAAGAAGCAAGAAAGCACAATGCAAGTTGTGCCGTAGTTTCATGTCTGGACAACAATTCTTCCCTGCCTCAGATACTGGTAGAAGACTCCGTAGAAGCAATGTGCAGATTTGCAAAGAAATACAAATCCTTATTCCGTCCAATAACTGTTGCAATTACAGGAAGCGTTGGCAAAACAACCACAAAACAATACACTCATGCCATACTAAGTACGCTTTATCCCACACTTAAGACAGAAGGAAATCTCAACAGTGAAATAGGTCTGCCGATAACTCTTTCGCATCTCACAAGTGAACACAAGGCCGCAGTCATTGAAATGGGCATGTCAAACCTAGGCGAGATAAGAAAACTGTCAGAAATAGCGGAACCGGATATTTCCATTATTACGAATATAGGGTGTTCACATCTTGAATATCTGCACACCAGAGAAAACATCTTGAAAGCCAAGATGGAAATAATTGACGGAATGAAAGATGGGTCTATTCTTCTTCTCAACGGAGATAATGAATATCTCAGAGAAGCAGACTGCAAAAAAATCTGCAGGCTTTTCTACGGAATAAATGACAACAATGACTATGTTGCAACAAACATCCGCATGGGCAATGATGAGACTCTTTATGACTTGAAAACTCCCGATGACGGAACAATAAAAGACCTTCGAATCAAAAGCTATGGCTATGACAACATTTACGATTCTCTAGCTGCTGTTGTATGCGGAATTCTGTTCGGACTCAGCGACGAAGATCTGAGACGCGGACTTCTGGAATTCCAACCGGCAAAAATGAGAAAAAACATCCGCCAGAGCAACGGAGTCACTGTAATTGAAGATTATTACAATGCCTGCCCTGAATCGATGAAATCCGCTCTCGAATTTTTGAATCACAAATCCATCGGAAGAAAAACCGCCATTTTGGGCGACATGAAGGAACTCGGAAAAGATTCTCCTCTGCTACATTCCGGAATAGGAAAAGCAGCAGTCGACAACGGAGTCGAACTTCTCTTTGCAATCGGCGATTATGCAGAAGACATAAAGAAAGGTGCAGAAGAAGAAGGCATTGATGACTCATCAGTATTTACATTCAAGAGCACCGATGAATTCATCGACAATTATCCGAAAGCAAAAGAGTACATGAAGCAGGGCGACTGTGTTCTGATTAAAGCCAGCCGTTCAATGCACTTTGAAAGAATATCTGAACTGATGTGAGGGACATATGCAGACTTGGCAATTATCTGTTATAGGGTTGATAATATCTTATATATTGACACTATCCTGCGGAGCATTACTGCTTCCGGTACTTAAAAAGAAAAAATGCGAACAGCCGATTCTAGAAGCTCTTCCTCCGGAACAGCTCAGAAAGCAAGGAACTCCGACTATGGGAGGAGTGTTCTTCATAATTCCTGTCGTATTGTGCCTTCTGGCTTCTCTGTTCTTTATAGACCCGAGCAGCATCAAGGATGTTCTTGCTATCGTGATCACCTCTTTTCTGTTTGGTATTATTGGCATCAGAGATGATTACAAGAAACTCAAAAAACGTCAAAACGAAGGTCTCAAAGCTTATCAGAAACTGTTTTACCAGGTAATTGTTGCTACAGCGTTCGTTGTTATAACAACAAACAACACTTCACTGTATATTCCTTTTGTACACGCAGCAATCGATTTAGGCTGGGCATATTATCCACTTATGGTTATAGGAATATGTGCCGTTGTCAACGCGGTCAATCTTACCGATGGTGTTGATGGACTCGCCACCACTGTCACTCTTATAGTAAGCATATTCTTCTTCGGAATCAGTTTGAAATTTGCTTCTGATGCCCTCTCACTCTCTTCCCTTATAATGGTCGGAGGTTGTCTCGGTTTTCTTGCATTCAATGCGTACCCCGCCAAAGTATTCATGGGAGACACGGGATCGCTGTTTTTGGGTGGAATGGTCTGCATGATGGCAAAGTATTCGCAGATGTCTTTGATAATAATAATCGTGGGATTTGTGTATATATTTGAGATGATATCCGTCATTCTTCAGGTCGGAAGCTACAAATTTTCTCACGGAAAGAAAAAAATATTCAAAATGGCTCCTTTCCATCATCATTTGGAAAAATCCGGATGGAAAGAAACTCACATTGTGCTGCTCGCTGCAGGAATAACTCTGCTGCTCGGTGCAGTTTCTCTATTGTTTGCATAAGGAATAAAAAATATATATAATTAATGGAAGGGGGATATATGAGCGAAAAAGAAAAAAACTTGCATATAAGCACCCCTTCTGTCCGCGAAACAAAGAACCTGATTGTTTCAGAACTCAAATCGTTCTGGCATGAACTGAATCATCCAAAGCCCAACATCGTCATGAGAACCAAGGGAGGAGTTGACAGGACATTCCTTTTGCTGATTATCCTGTTGCTTCTTGTAGGCACAATCATGATATTCTCATCGAGTTACGTATACTCTGCCAAGAAGCTCGGAGATGCCATGTATTATGTAAAGCGACAGACACTTTATGTAGGCATAGGTCTGCTCGCCATGTTCGGTTTTTCGCGGCTTGATTATGCAATAATCAAAAAGCTTACATTCCCGCTTTTCATCATAAGTTATCTGATGCTTGCTGCTGTTCCCGTTTTGGGAAGAACTCACATGGGTGCAACGAGATGGATCAAGATAGGTCCAATCGAATTCCAGCCGTCGGAAACGATGAAATTTGCACTTGTATTGGTACTCGCTTTCTATCTGTCGTATTTTTCAAGCAAACTTCACAAGTTTACATACGGAATACTCATTCCCGGCACGCTTATTGCAATAGTATGTGCTACGACCATCGTAGAGCACCATATGTCAGGAACGATAATACTCTTCCTGCTCGGACTGTTCATGATCTCAATTGCAGGAGCAAATCTCAAAACAATTGCAATAGGCGGAGGAGCTTTTGCGGGAGTAGCACTTGTTATAGTGCTGTTCACTGACTACATGAAAAACAGACTTGATGCATGGCTCCATGCGGAAAAGTATCTGACAGGAAAAGGATGGCAGCCCTACCAGAGCCTTTTGGCAATAGGTGCCGGTGGACTGTTCGGAGTTGGGCTTGGCAACAGCCTTGAAAAATATCTCTGGCTTCCGGAGCCCCACAACGACTTTATCTTTGCAATTCTGTGCGAAGAACTGGGCTTAATCGGAGCACTCGGTCTGATAACTCTGTTTCTGCTTCTCGTCTGGAGAGGTCTGAAAATAGCAAGAAATGCCCCGGATCTGTTTTCCTCATATCTGGTTCTGGGACTTATCTGCAAAGTATTTATTCAATTCGTGTTGAATATAGCTGTCGTGACATCAAGTATTCCGACCACAGGCATTTCCCTTCCTTTCATATCTTACGGCGGAACCGCACTTCTGGTTCAGCTTGGTGAAATGGGAATAGTGCTGTCGATTTCTAGATACAAATCCACTCCAAGCGTGAGTGTTACAAATAAACCAATCATTAATTCAGAAGGAGAATAATCATGCGAGTATTAATGGCAGGCGGAGGCACTGGTGGACACATCTACCCCGCAATAGCAGTAGCTGACATGATAATAGCAGATGATTCACATTCGGTTGTAGAATTCATCTCCACCAAAAAAGGACTTGAAAAGAAATTGTTATATGAAGCAGGATATATCACTCATCATGTTGAGATGAGCGGTTTTCAGCGTTCTTTCTCACTTAAAAACGTAAAGACTGCCATCTGTATGGTAACGGCTCCAAAAAAGTGTCACAAACTGATTGAGGAGTTCGACCCTGACATGGTCTTCGGAACCGGCGGTTATCTATGCTGGCCTCTTTTGAGTGAAGCCAAAAAAATGGGTGTTCCAGTAACAATTCACGAATCAAATGCAATTCCAGGCAAGGCCACACTGATGCTCGAAGATGCTGCGGAAATAATATTCACGAATTTTGAATCCACAAAAGATTATTTCAAGCATGAAAACAGGCACAAGGTTCTGAGGCTCGGTAATCCTCTGAGAATTGATCCTGATCAGATGAGCCGTGAGGAAGCAAGAGAAAAACTCGGAATAGACAGTAAGTACAAATACGTATTGCTCACATTCGGAGGAAGCAGAGGTTCTCTGTTTATAAACAAACGCGTCGCAGAAATCATGGACAGATATTCATCCAAGCACCCGGACATACTTCATGTACACGCAACCGGAATGGACAGATATGACGAATTCATGAAAGACTTCAACGCTTACCACTTGTCTAATTGTGAGAATTTAATTGTAAAACCTTACATAGACGATATGCCGCTATGGGAAGCAGCAGCAGATTGTGCAATAACAAGAGCAGGATCCATGACAATATCCGAACTTGCTCTTCTCGGAACACCTGCAATTCTCATCCCATCTCCGAATGTCGCTAACAACCACCAGTATGAGAATGCAAAGAGACTTGAAGATGCCGGGGCATGCATTTTGATGGAAGAAAAGAAAATGACTATAGGCGGTCTTGAATTGGCGATCGACTCAATTCTTTACGGAAGAAGATCTGATCTTCTATCAAAGAACATCAAGACATTTGCAACTCCCAATGCAAAAGAAAAAATAGTGGAAGAACTGAAAAAACTTTCATCCGGTTATTCTCCTTCCCTTGTTGATATAACGTAATGTCAAACGAATACAAAAAACTCAAAGCGAGACACTTTATCATCATTGTATTGTTCTCTCTTATAATGATAGGCTTTGCAATATGGTTTTTGTTTTTCTGCAGGGTTCAGACCATCAATATATATAATAATGTATATACGGTCTCAGAAGACATTGAGATTTCGTCGAAGATAAAGATCGGAAATCATCTGTTCGGTCTGGATCTTGACGAGAGTAAAAAAGGAATTACCGAAAATAACAATTATATAAAATCAGTCAAAATAAGCAGAAAAATACCATCTCAAATCGACATCTATGTCAGAGAACGAACACCTTCATTCTATACAGAACATGAAGGTCAGAAATATGTTTTGTCTTTTGATTTATATGTGCTTGGAAAATACGAAGGAGAAACTGAACTAGTATACGGACTGAAAGAACTGGTTCTCCCGACAATGCAAACATGTGAACTTGGAAAAAAGATTAAACTCTTAGATAAAGACATAACAGAGTATGAAAAAATCCTAAAAACGATTTTGGACTCTGAAATGGGCGAAAAAACCACAAAAATCGAGTTAAAAGACAAATTTGACGTAGAAATTCTGTATAAAAACAAGTATACAGTTGTATTTGGTTCGCACAAAAACCTCGACAAAAAGATTATCACTTGTATAAAAGCAGTGGGTCACATCGAAGAAAAGACGCCGAACGTGACCGGAATTTTGTATGCATACAACCCAGACGAGGTGTCATTTCAGATCACAGGCGGGTCTCAAAACTGATTTTCTTGCAAAGATTGCGCGTGTTTTTTTAAAATACGCGCATAATTTCATTATTTGCTATTGCAAAAAATATTTTTTTATTTTATTATTACTATGTATCTCAAATTGGAGTTTATTTATTGGAGAAAATACAGGAGGTTTAATTATGCCATTTGAATTCAACGACAATTATGAAAGCAACGTTAAGATCAAAGTCATCGGTGTCGGTGGCGGTGGCGGTAATGCCGTAAATCGTATGATTCAGTCAAACATCCAGGGTGTTGACTTTATCACAGTTAACTGCGACAAGCAGGTTCTTTTAACATCAAGTGCAACAACTAAGATTGCTATCGGCGAAAAACTCACAAAGGGTCACGGCGCAGGTTCAGATCCTGACGTAGGCAAACGTGCAGCAGAAGAAAGCATCGACAGCATCGCAGACGTAATCCGCGGCGCTGATATGGTATTCATCACAACCGGCATGGGCGGTGGTACAGGAACAGGTGCAGCACCGGTAGTTGCAAAGGTTGCTAAAGAAATGGGCATCCTCACAGTTGGTTTCGTTACAAAGCCCTTCTCTTTCGAAGGAAGAAAACGTATGATCCAGGCTGAGGAAGGTATCGTTCATCTTCGCGACTATGTTGACTCACTCATCGTTATCCCGAACGAAAGACTTAAACAGATTTCAGAAAACAGAATCACTCTTGCTAATGCATTTGAATATGCTGATGACGTTCTCCGTCACGGCGTACAGAGCATTTCAGATTTGATCAACATTCCGGGAGTCGTAAACCTCGACTTCAACGACGTATCCGCTGTTATGCGTGATGCAGGCTTCGCACACATGGGTGTTGGTACAGGTTCAGGCAGAGACAAAGCCGAAACAGCTGCAAAAATGGCTATCACAAGCCCGCTTCTTGAGACAACAATTTCAGGTGCAACAGGCATTCTCGTAAATGTAACAGGTTGCCCGGATATCAGCCTTGACGAAGTTGAAACAGCTACATCAATGATCACAAACGAAGCTCATCCTGACGCAAAGATTATCTGGGGTGAAGCATTTGACAACAGTCTTGAAGACACAATCAAAGTTACTGTTATAGCTACAGGATTCAGATCACCTGAAGATTCAAAAACAACAGTTGCTGCTCAGCAGCCTGCTGCAGTGGTTGACAATGAACAGACAGCTACAACACAGACAATTTCAACATCTGGAGATGAAGAGAACCTCGTTTCTGACAGTGATTTCGATGACATGATGTCAATCCTCAAAAAGGGTAAATAATCCAAGATAATATAAGAGCGGACCGTTAAAAAGCGGTCCGCGTTTTTTATTTCATTCTGAATTTTACTTTTTGATGTTTGTGGGCTGCTCTGTTGTTTCGAGCAATGTTGTCTCATCTTCGACTGTTATCACCACAACATCCGATTCCTGCCAATAGAAGTTTCTTGTTGGTTCATTTCCTGATTGAGCATCAATCTTTTCCTGGAGGAACCCTTTTATTTCTTCGGACGATTTGTCCAAGGTTACTGATACAGGAAGTGTTGCATTGAATGTTGTCCCTTCAAGAACAAACTCGTATGTTACATCTTTCAGTTCCTTGAAATTCTCCGCAAGTGCATCGGAAAGAGTCTTAATTACGTTTGAAATCTCTTCGAGATTAAGTTTTTCTGACAGAACAACTCTGTAGATATTTTCAACATCTTCACTTGCTACCTGGTCAGGATTTTCAACTGAGACAAAGCTATAATCCGTATCCTGTTCATTGAACAGTCTCAGCCATGTTATACTGTTTACCGATTCCTTGAGATTGCTTTCATTCAGCACTTCATCAAACAGTTTGTTCATGTTCAAATTTGCTTTTGTGACTGAGTAGCCATCGCTGATTAAGATAGACGAATAAACGAATACATCAAATGACACTTTGTCGTCACTGGACTGTGCGTTTACCACATATCTGCCGCTGGTCTTTCCCTCTCTTGTGACCGAGTTGACTGAGAAGTCTTTGTCATCATATTTTTCTTCGAGATAATCCAGCGCCATCTTTGAGTATTCTTTGTTCTTGTCACAGGATAAAAGCAACAGCAGAACAAGGCACCCAACCAGCACAAATGCGAGTATTTTGGAAAATGTTTTCATTAAATTCCCTTTCAAAAAGAGGATAAGCGATATTAGATGATATTATTTGCGGCTATTTCCACTGCCCTTGTAATCTCATCAAGACTCATGCTCGGAGAATCCGTCTTGTTTTGTTCGTCTGCATAAGGAACATGAATAAATCCGGCCCTGATAGACTTTTTGCCTTGATTTATTTTCAGCAAGACAGAATAAAGCAGGAAATTGCACAGATATGTGCCCGCAGAGAAAGAATATCTGGCTTTAATACCATTCTCTTTCAGCGCCCCATATATCTTTTCATAGTCGAAACTAGTAAAGATTGCATCGGGTCCGTCCTCATCAATCTTGGTTTCTTCGAAGATATCTTTGTGATATTTTCCAAGATTGTCTTTTGTCGGAGAACACAAATTGATTGCTATCCTCTCGATCCGCACAGAGTCGCTCGTTCCGGCTTGACCGACCATCAGAATACAGTCGGGGTCAAAAGATTTCCAAGCTTTTTCAAGCTCGGTAAATGCCGAATCCCATACGACAGGTATCTCAACCTTTTCAATTGAAAAGCCATTGAGATTGTCAATTCTTTTCACTGCCTCCCATGAAGGATTGATATTCTCTCCTCCAAAAGGAGTGAATCCCGTAAGTAGTAATTTTTTCATAAATCCACCACGATTTTTTCGCTCCACACGGATACCCGCGTATTATACTATACTTTGATAAAAAAATCAAGCAAAAACGCATTTACCAGCAATGACCGCACTTTTCGGGCTTTTTCCCGCCCCAAAACACCAAAAATCTTTTTGCAATGAAACACATGTATGTAGTTGCTTTTGGTTTGATTTGCGTGTATAATAACATAAAAGTTTTAAACAGAGGTAAACAAAAACATGAGCATACTCAATTTAGTAAATCGCGTTCCGGTGCTTTTCGATGAAACAGCAGCAACAGAGACACAGCAGGGCAACTTCTTTACAAACCTGTTCAGCAGCCAGTGGTTCTTCTGGATAATGCTGGTAGTAATCATCGGTGTATTCTACTTTGTAGTCCTCAGACCGCAGAAAAAGCAGCAGAGAGAACAGGACAATATGCGTAACAGCCTCAGAGTCGGAGATGAAATAACAACAATCGGCGGCATTGTAGGAAGAGTCGTACGTGTAAGAGAAGATACATTCACAATCATCACAAGCAAAGAAAGAACCAGACTCACATTCAAACGTTCTGCCCTGTCCAGCATTGATAAGAAAGCTGATGAACCTGTTGCTGAAACACCTGCAGAAACAACAGACACTGCAAAAGAGCCTGAAGTAGAAGCAACACCCGTTGAAACAACAGAAGAAAAAGAAAAGACAGAATAAGATTTCAAAAACAAATCGCGCCAGGGATGTAGTCAAACAATGCATTCATGGCGCATTTTCAGCTATAAACGAGAGGAGGAGATATTATGTCAAAAAGACTGCAACCTGATTTCTATTTCGATTCAGTTTTTTCAATAAGCCCCTCTTTTCTTTTTGACCACGGAATAAAAGCGGTCATCCTTGACATAGACAACACACTTGTTCCGGCCAATGAAAAGTTGCCTTCAGAACAGGCCCGCTTGTGGGTTTCTGAACTAAAAAGCAACAAAATTGCCGTCATGATTGCATCAAACAATACGAAAAAAAGAGTCAGTGTGTTTGCTGACCCTTTGGATATACCATACGTGTCTGAATGCTTAAAACCGTCAAAAAAGCCGGTAATAACAGCATGCACATTATTCGGCCTCAAACCTAGCGAAATTGCAGTCATAGGGGATCAGGTGTTCACTGACATCGGAAGCGCAAGAAACGGCGGCGCACTGGCCATTCTGACCAAGCCAATCAATAACACGGAAAATCCGTTTGTTAAGCTGAAAAGGGCCGCAGAAAGACCGATTGTCAAAGACTTTATCAAGAATAACAAAGACAAGTGTTTTGGAAAGGAGTGATTCGAATTGACCATTGATACCATATTCATCAGAAGTTTCGGAAAGCTCCAGAACACTTCCCTTGACCTTGGCAAAGGGATTAATATAATCCGAGGCGACAATGAGAGCGGCAAGAGCACGCTCTGTAACTTCATAAAGTTCATTTTCTACGGTCTGTCCGGTCGCGGTGAAGAAAAGCTGAAATATATAAGCTGGGACACCATGAAAGCCTCCGGGTACATTGATGTTACGGAAGAAGGTCATACTTTCAGGATTGACAGGGAAAACATTTGCATTTACGGATCGGAAGGAAAAGCAAAACTCAGCGAGAGATGTACAGTAACTGAACTGTCCTCAAACAGAATGGTCTTCCAGGGCAAAGTTCCTGGTGAAGTATTCTTTGGCGTCAACGAATCTGTTTTTGAGAGTACTGCTTTTGTTGATCAGATTTCCGACAGCAAGGTCGGAGGCAAAGATTTGGCTGAAGCCGCACAGAATATTCTCTTCTCAGGCAGCGAAGATGTCAATGCCCAAAAAGCCTTGAAAAAGCTGGATGATGCAAGAAAAATACTTTTGTATAAAAACCAGAATGGCGGCAAGATTTATAACCTTGAAAATGAATGCAACAATCTCCGCGAAAGACTTGAAAAAGCTGAAAACAGCAGCACTGCACTCATAGTTAACGAGGGAACATACAGAGAGACAAAACAAAAACTCGACACTTCCAAAGAGAGATTTGACAAAGTATCTTCCGAAATGGATCTATGGAACAAATATTCAATATACAAGCTGATGAAGAAGCGTCAGGCAACATATAACAATCTCTCATCAGCACAGAAAAAGGAAGAAGAAGCATTATCAGACAAAAAGCATTTCGGTGCAAGAGTATATGAAGACAGATACATCGACTCACTTAAAAAGATAGGCTATGATCTGACAAACGCCAACAACTCTTACATCCAGGCAAAACAGTCTAGGGATGAAGCTTCTCAAAAGATGCGAGACATGGCCGAGAAAGTTCAATTATTCAACAGCCTTGGTTCAGACCCTCATAACAGAGCGGAACTTGTTAACGGAATCAAATCCAAGCACAAACAATCAAAAACGATGTCCTCGATTGTACTGGTATTCACCATTCTGTTCGTATTGTCTTTGGTCGCATCAGCGGCAGTGTATTTCTTGAATATATTCAATGTTCTCTACACCATCATAGCAGCTGGGGTATTCTTCCTGATTGCAGGCTCATTGATTCTTATAAGAAACAACACAAACAAACAGTTGAAAAAACTGTACAGAAAATTCAATTGCAAAAACTATTCGGAATTTGATGAGATGATGAGTGCGGCTCTCAAGGATGAAACTGTCATCACATACATAACGGAGACACTGAGATCCGCCGAAGAGAATCTGAAAGTAAAATCCGACAAGCTTAACACCATAAACAGACAGGCAATAGACAAGCTGCACAGTGATGGTTTTGAGACCACCGACAACACTTTAGAGTCATTAGAATCAGCAGTATCCGAATGCCAGAATTACAAGGAACAGCTTAGAAATTTAAACAATAATACAAATGTAGAACAACGCTCATTGGACAACATAGATGAAACACTTGGACAGTACAGAAAAGACTATCTGGAAAGCATCGTGAAAATGGATTTCGATGAAGAGGCCATGAACAATTTTGACTATGAGAACAAGAACAAAGAGTACAAGTTTTTGAGTGTTTCAATAGATAACCTATCGTCAATGTTGCAAAATCTTGAAAAAGAAATAGCAGTGTTAAAAGCCACAAATGAGGATCCGTCGAGACTGGCTGTCGAGCTAGATTCCAAACAACAGAAGCTTGAATTCTATAAGCAGAAGTATGTTGCATATGTGCTGGCAATAAACGCTGTCAACAATGCGAGCGGAAGGCTGAGAGAAAGCGTTTCTCCGAAGATAGCAGATTCCGCCGGCAAATACCTGTCCGAGTTATCGCAGGGCAAATATACTTCCCTGTTTCTTGACACAGATTTTTCTGTTGCATATTCAGATGGACAGTACACCAGATCCGCAGATAATCTGTCTGCAGGCACAGGGGACATAACATACATAGCATTAAGACTTGCGCTTATTGAAACTTTATATAAGTCTGCTATTCCGCCCCTGGTTTTCGATGAGAGTTTTTCCAGAACAGATGATTCACGACTTCAAAATGCCTTGAAGTTACTCGAAAAGCTATCTGAAAAAGAACTACAGACTATTCTCTTCACCTGTCACAATCGTGAAGAAAGAGTCATGAGTTCAGTTGGAAAGTACACATTGGCAAAACTCATTTGACATTCACGAAAAGAGCCCCGATTCATCAAACGGGGCTCCATTGTTTTTTCTATTGTTTTTTATTTGAGAATGTTACAACATTCTTTTTGTTGTTGTCTATTATTTCCGCTTCATAATCACCGTAAAAGCCTCTGAAAGACACTTTTCCGTTAACAGGTGTGCATACAAGCGATGTATGCCACTCTTCGTTTATGAGCTTTTTTAATTGCTTGTATACAGGCTTTTCCGACATGTCAAACCTAAGGAATCCACCATGGTAAACATTCTCGCCTGCCGTCATATCTCCGGGCTCTGCTCTGTAGCAATATCCATCGACAAAATTCCAGTATATTATTGCATTCATGCTCGGATGAGAGAACATTACTCTGTACAGGTTTTCAGTCAGATCCGCCTGAACTCTTTCATCCTCTTCACCACAGCTTCTGGCAGGGATTGTCATCTCTGTTATCTGCTCTTCTTTTCCGAACCTGTAAAACAAATCGAACAAATCATACAGTCTTCTTGGATTGAATTTTTGTTTTGCCTGTTCTTCTTCTTTTTCAAGCGGAAAGAAGCAGTGGAACTGCATACCGATTGTGTCCAGATGTTTAATCCCGTTTCTCAGCAGTCTTTCTATCTGCATATAGTAGTAGTTTCTGTTGTTGTCAGTCGGATCCCAGATGTTGTAGTCATTTATTATCAGTTTGTTATTGTGGAAATACTTATCCGCGGTGAGATAACTCCACTCAAGGAAGTCATCTTCCATAAAGAATTTTGAATAGTGACTTGCCCTCAATGTCTCATTTGTGACTTCAAATGATGGAATGTCCTTAGAGTATCTCTCGGATATCTGTTTGAACCTTGTCTCAAGTTTTTTCTTTAACTCATCGACTTCAAGATTTCTTGCCCACAAAGGAGTAAACTCATCGTAATTCAAACAATGGCATTTGGGCTCGATTCCCTTCTCTTTGCAATAATCCATGCATAGGTCAATCGATGGTCTTCTGTATATTTTTTCGCAATCTTTATCGAATCTGAATTTTCCCTCTTCGGGTTCCACTGTCTGCCAATAGAAAGGCAAAGTTGCAAGATTGAACAGTTCCGGGAACTTCTCCCTGTATATCCTGTTCTTTTCATCTGTTTCGAGTTCATCGAGCATGAAAAGGTTGCACCCGAATTTGAATTCGTGATTTGTCTGCCTTATAACTACTTTGGCGTTCGGAGAATAATTATCCCCTATATCCAATACACAGTCACCCTTGCGATACTTTTCAATATTCTCTTTTGTTCTCTTCTCGTTTTCTTCCTTCTGTTCAAGGAAGTACTTCATCGCTGTGTCATATCTTAACATAGTTCACCTCTCAAATCCTTTGCATAAAAACGTCTTTGTATTTGTTGTAGAATGACTCATACTCTCCGTTGTCAAGCGCATCACGGATTTTCTGCATGAGTTCATTATAAAAATACAGGTTGTGCATGACTGCGAGTCTCATTCCGAGCATTTCTCCTGCTTTCAGCAGGTGACGGATATACCCCTTTGAGTGCATTCTGCACGCAGGACAATTGCAATGCTCGTCAATCGGAGTTGGATCTTCAAGATATTTATTGTTGTTGAGATTTACTGTTCCGTTCCACGTGAAAAGGAATCCATGGCGAGCATTTCTGCTGGGCATTACGCAGTCAAAGAAATCCACCCCTCTGTGAACCGCTTCAAGAATGTTGGAAGGAGTTCCGACACCCATTAAGTATCTTGGCTTGTCCTGAGGCATTTCTTCTTCCACGGCTTCAATTATCTCATACATAACAGAAGTCTCTTCGCCGACTGCAAGTCCGCCTATTGCGTAGCCTTCGCAGTCTATTTCTCTTATGGCTCTCATGTTCTCAAGTCTGAGATCCACATATGTGCCGCCCTGGTTGATGCCGAAGAGCATTTGATTCTTATTAATCGTGGTATCCAGGGTATTAAGCCTGTCCATCTCTTTTCTACAGCGCTCAAGCCATCTGATTGTTCTCTCGGAAGACTGCTTAACATACTCATACGGAGACGGATTCTCAACACATTCATCAAATGCCATTGCAATTGTCGATGCGAGATTTGACTGGATTCTCATTGACTCTTCAGGTCCCATGAAAATCTTCTTTCCGTCTATGTGAGATGCAAAATATACGCCCTCTTCTTTTATCTTTCTGAGCTGAGCCAGTGAAAATACCTGAAATCCTCCGCTGTCAGTTAAAATGGGTCTGTCCCAGTTCATGAACTTGTGAAGTCCGCCGAGCTTGTGAACAACTTCATCACCCGGTCTCAAGTGAAGATGGTATGTGTTTGATAGTTCAATCTGACATCCGAGTTCTTTTAGATCTTCTGCGGCAACCCCGCCCTTTATAGCGGCAGATGTTCCTACATTCATAAAAACCGGAGTCTGAGCTGTTCCGTGTACGGATTCAAACTGACCTCTTCTGGCCTTGCCTTCTTTTTTTATAACTTTAAACATTTTCAGTCTTCTCTTCCGAATCGAATATTTAGGTCCCTCTCACTGAGAACAAATCCTATTGTTCTTCCGTGAGGGCAATTCTTTATGCAGTCATATCTGAATACATTGTCTATTATCCACTTCAATGTCTGCTCGTCATATTTCTTTCCGCCCTTGATGCTGGCTTTGCATGCAACGGTATACAGTATCTTTTCAAAATGAGCCGTATTGGCAACTTCTATTGAGCCACCGGCATTAGCCGCATTCAAAAGTTCTATGAATATGTCAGACGCTTCTTTTGAATCAGTTCCTGACGGAACTCCCGTCAAAGCAAGTGTCTTGCCATCAATTTCGAACGTATATCCGAGTTTTTCGATTGTCTTGCGGTTTTCATTGGCCGCCGTAACTTCGTCTTCGCTGAGCACTATTTTGTGCGGCACAAGAATCAATTGAGTGTCAGGCTTTGTCTGCTTATACTGCATGCGGAGTTTTTCGTAGTTTATTCTCTCGTGTGCAGCATGTTTGTCTATCATAATCATCTCATCTCTTGTTTCAACGATTACGTAGGTTTTAAACACTTCTCCCACTATCCTGTATTCAGGAACCGGGAGAGGCTTGAAATCTGATAACCCGGCATCAGTATTCTGAGGAATTCTCGGAAGGCTAGGCTCATCATCCTTTTCTATGTTAATGGCTTTATAATTTGCATGGAAAGTCTCATTAAGGGATTTTTGTTCAGTCTTGACAGCCTGTTCTTTCTTTACGGCTTCCGTTCTTGGTTTCACATCCTCAAATGTAATCTTTTCTGCAACCGGAATCTGCGTCAAAGTATCGATTGCACGCTTTTCTTCCGGTGTAATCTTCTCTTCAGGCAAATCCAAATTCAGCCTCTTTACGTCCCTTTCAAGAACGCCTTTTACAGTGTAATAGATTGCATCAAATATTGCCTTTTCTTCCGAGAACTTTACTTCCATTTTTGACGGATGGATATTTACGTCCACATACATCGGATTGACTTCAATATTCATAACACATACAGGGAATTTGTTAACCATCATGTGTGTACGGAACGCCGCTTCGAGAGCTGACGTCATGGAAGCGCTCTTAACGCTTCTGTGGTTGACAAAGAACACCTGCATCGTGCGGTTTCCTCTACAGTTTTCCGGGACTCCGATGTAGCCTTGAACAGCTATTCCGCCGCTCTTGGAATTTACTTCAAGCAGTTTTTTTGAAAATTCTCTTCCATATATTGCGTATATGGCGTTTATGAGTTTCCCATCGCCCGGAGTGGACAGTTTCAATGTTCCGTCAGAAATAAATTTAAAAGACACTTCAGGATGAGACAGTGCCAGTCTTTCCACTGTCTGAGCGCATGCAGCACCTTCGGCTGAATCCGATTTGAGGAATTTCAGTCTCGGAGTTGTTCTTGCAAACAGTTTTTCGCATATGACGGTGGTGCCGCTCGGGTATCCGCCTTCGGATATTTCGGTCACCGTTCCGTATTCGCATTTCAATAGAGTACCAGTCTGATCTTCTCTTCTCTTTGTCATGATTCTGGCATTTGTCACTGCGGTGATTGCCGCAAGAGCTTCGCCCCTGAACCCGAGGGTCATAATCTTATTGAGATCCTTGGCCTCCCTGATTTTGCTTGTCGCGTGGCGTTTGATACACAATACCGCATCTTCGCCTGACATGCCGCACCCGTCATCCGTCACACGCATCAATGCTATTCCGCCGTTCTGGATTTCGATGGTTATATTCTTTGCTCCGGCATCCATTGAGTTTTCACACAACTCTTTTATGGCAGAACAGGGCCTGTCCACCACTTCTCCGGCAGCTATTAGATTGGCAACGCTTACATCAAGTACATTGATTGTCGACATGTTAATCCCTTTCAGTTGAGCATCTTTTTGAGTTCATACACCAGATTGATTGCCTCCAGAGGAGTCAATGTGTTAATGTCTGTATTTCTGAGTTTTTCGGCAACTTCATTGTCCTTCATGTCTTCGAAACTGATCATGAGGTCATCGTCATCGCCGTGAGAAACGGATTTCTCTCTTACTATTCCGTTTGCTTCAAGAGTTTCCAGTATCTCTCTTGCGCGTTTGGTTACTTCTTTCGGAACACCCGCAAGTTTTGCAACTTCGATTCCGTAGCTGTCATCAGCTGAACCTTTGACTATTTTTCTCAGGAAAACTATATCTTCGCCTTTTTTCTTGGCTGCTATGTTATAGTTAACTACTCCTTCGCACTCGTCTTCGAGTGTTGTAAGTTCGTGATAGTGTGTGGCAAACAGTGTCTTTGCTCCAACCTTCTTGCTCAGAGTATACTCTGCTACGGCTCTCGCTATGCTCATTCCGTCGAAAGTGCTGGTTCCTCTTCCTATCTCATCATAGATAATGAGGCTCTTCTTTGTTGCATGAGCCAGGATGTATGCGACTTCACTCATCTCAAGCATAAATGTTGACTGACCCATTGTGAGGTCATCTGATGCTCCTACTCTCGTGAACAATTTGTCCACAACGCCTATTCTGGCGCTTTCGGCAGGCACAAATGAGCCTATCTGTGCCATTAGGCATATGATGGCCACCTGTCTCATATATGTAGATTTGCCGGCCATATTGGGGCCTGTGATTAGCATAAATCTGTTCTTGCCGCCATCCATTGATGTATCGTTTGGAACAAAATATGTTTCCTGAGAGAATCTTTCCACAACGGGATGTCTTCCCTCTCTGATTTCAATTACGTCGCTGTAATCCACTTCTGGTCTTGAATAGTTGTATCTCTGTGCAACTTCGGCAAGAGAACAGAAAACATCCAGTTTTGCCAAAGCATATGCAGTCTTCTGGACCCTGTGAATGCTCTCGGACACCTTTTCCCTTATTGATGAGAACAGCTGATATTCAAGCGATTTTATGCGTTCTGATGCACCGAGCATCTGGGCTTCCATGTCCTTAAGTTCGTCTGTTATGTATCTCTCACCGTTAACAAGGGTCTGTTTTCTTATAAAGCGGTCCGGAACATCATTTACAAACGACTTGGAAACTTCAATATAGTAGCCGAAAACCTTGTTATATCCAACTCTGAGGGTCTTAATGCCTGTGGCATTCTTTTCTCTTTCCTCTATTTCACTGATCCAGTTCTTGCCGCCGTTGATTATATCCCTGAGTTTGTCTACATCCTCATTATATCCGGGTTTGATCATTCCGGCTTCCCTGACAGAGAACGGAGGGTCTTCAATTATCGACTCGTCAATGAGAGCGAATATGTCTTCGAGTTTGTCTATGCTCTCGGATATGTTCTTTATTTCTTCAGACTTGAAAACAGATGTTTTGGCCTTAATTTCCGGAAGAAGTCTGGCAGTTGAAGCGAGAGCCCTGAGGTCTCTTGCGTTTCCGGTGCCGTATACTATCTTAGTCATGATTCTCTCAAGATCGAGAATGTTTGACAATGATTCGGATATATCTCCCCTGTCTATGAATTTGTCATAGAGTTCTGCAACAGCCTGCTGTCTTCTGTTGATCTGATTCGGGTTTATAAGAGGAAAATCTATGAATGATCTGAGCAGTCTAGCTCCTGCTGCAGTCTTTGTTCGGTCAAGTACCCACAGAAGCGATCCCTTCTTTTCAGCTCTTCTAAATGTCTCGGTCAATTCAAGGTTTCTTCTCGTGTTGAGATCTATTTCCATGAATCTTCCGTTTTTGTAATAATTGAGATTGCTTATGTTCTCGAGCTCATTTTTCTGTGTTTCTTTTGCATATGAGATAAGGGCTCCGAATGCAAGAATGGCATAGTTGTCTTCCTGAAGGAATTCTTCTGGAACACTGGAAAAGTGTTTGTCTGCTTCCCCTCTTGCGTATATGTAGTCAAATCTGGATCCCTGGTTTTCGTTTATGAGGCAGGTGATTCTGTTTTTGAGAAAGTCGGATATTTCACCTAGTTCGCTTGAAGAACAGTTTATGACAACTTCCTTAGGCTCATAAACACCCAGTTCGCTAAGAAGTGAATTGACTGCATTTTCACCATGGAACTCAGTTGAATTGACATATCCCGTCGACACATCGGCAAAACAGACACCATAGCCGTCTTCACCCTTGTATACGGCTCCCAGATAATTGTTTTTCTTTTCATCGAGGAATGTGCTTTCGGTCATTGTTCCGGGTGTTATCATGCGGACAACATCGCGCTTGACTATTCCTACTGCTGTCGCAGGATCTTCAAGCTGTTCCACAATGGCAACCTTGTATCCCTTTGAAACAAGCTTGCCTATATATCCGTCAACCGCATGATAAGGAACTCCGCACATTGGAGCTCTCTCATCTTCCCCGCAGTCTTTTCCTGTGAGAACAAGGTCCAGTTCTGCTGACGCAGTTTTGGCATCCTCATAGAACATCTCATAGAAATCCCCGATTCTGCTCATGAGGATGTACTCTTTGTATCTCTCTTTTATTCCAAGTATCTGTACCATCATCGGTGTCATAATACTTTTCCTGCTTTCTAATAGACTCTGACTACTTTTCCGTACAATGCAAATGCATGTGCCTCTGTTATTTCAATATCTGCAAACCTTCCGGTCATCTCATCGTTTCCTTCAAACAATACGATTTTCAGCCCGCTGGTTCTGCCTGTGAACATTTCATTGTTGTTTTTGCTTCGCCCTTCTACAAGAACTTTCTCGGTTCTTCCGACAAATCTTTGTGCCATTTCTTCGGCTATTGGCTCCTGAACTTTGAGCAGACGTAAATATCTGTCCGTCTTCTCTTTTTCGCTCATCTGAACTTCTTTTGCTGCAGGAGTTCCTTCTCTGGGCGAGTAAATGAATGAGAACATCATGTCGAATCTCACTTCACGTATAAGATTCAGTGTGTCTTCAAAATCCTCTTCCGTCTCACCTGGAAATCCGACCATGACATCAGCTGAAAGAGATATGTCAGGATTCTTTTCTCTTATCCTGTGAATAAGAGCAAGGTAATCTTCTCTTGTGTAATGCCTGTTCATGAGTTTGAGGACTCTTGTACTTCCCGACTGGAAAGGCAGATGGATATGTCTTTCAATCTTTGGACAGTCAGCTATAACCTGAATCAGTTCATCTGACATGTCTTTGGGATGGCTTGACATGAATCTTATTATGAAATCCCCGTCAAGTTCTGCAATTTGTTTTATTAACGAAGCAAAAGATACACCATATTCTTTGCCGTACGAGTTTACATTTTGTCCCAGAAGCGTTATTTCTTTGTAACCATCACTGACAAGTTGTTTTGCTTCTCTGAGGATATCTTCGGGTTTTCTGGATCTCTCTCTTCCCCTTACGTACGGAACTATGCAGTATGTGCAGAAATTGTTACATCCGTACATTATGCTGAGCCATGATGTAAATGTACTTTTTCTCGATGAAGGAGTCCTTTCACAGATAACTTCATCTCCGGAATTCAACACAAAACTTCTCTTCTTTTTGTTAATGACGACATCAAGTATTTCCGGGAATTTCCACAGAGACTCGGTTCCGAATGTAAAATCCACATACGGATAACTCTTTTTGAATTTTTCCGCATTCTTTTCCTGAGACACCATGCATCCGCAAATACCGATGACAAGTTCCGGGTTTGCATCCTTTAAGTGTTTGTATCCGCCAGTAATGCTGAATACTTTCTTTTCAGCATGCTCTCTTACGGCACATGTGTTGACTATGATGAGGTCGGCCTGATCAGTGAAATCCGTGAGGTTGTATCCCATTTCAACAGCCATTCCGGCTATTTGTTCACTGTCTGCTTCGTTTTGCTGACAACCATAAGTTACAACGCAGCAATTTCTTCTCTTACCATCTCTTTTGTCTGAGTCAATTGTTGCTCTCACATTGTCTATGCATTTATTCAGTTTGTTTATTTCTTCCTCAGTCGGAAAACGTGCAGATACTCTAGCGCCCATCAGTGTATTGCCTTTCGGGTAAGATAATTAATGTTTACAGAATATATTATCATATTCT
>JAILLB010000033.1 GCA_024693345.1 Clostridiales bacterium | reverse complement strand
TTTCCTTTGTTTTTGATGTGTTTTAATGCTGTAAGCCGGTACACATCTTACCGTTATGTGCCCTTCCCCAATGTTGGTAAAACTTACTCGTTCGCCACACCGTCCTTACCCATCGGGACTTTTAATAACGAACCACAGTGCTGCAGATTAGGACAAACGTCTGCAGGTGTGATAATTAAACCAACGTAGTCTTTGTCTCAAGACTTAGGGTAGTCAACAATCTACTTACGTAGCTGATTTCTTCACTTGCTTTTTCAAGCCCGTGATTTCAATCATGGGTTATTGACGTGTATTTCCTTCGTTAATGCCTTCTGAATCTTTATTGGTTATGTACCTGCGCGCCTGAGTAGAGAAGAGCTCGTAATATTTTCCGTGATTCTTCATCAGCTCTGCGTGAGGTCCGTATTCTATGAGTCTGCCTTCATCGATTACTATGATGTTGTCAGCTGTTGTCGCACTTGAAAGTCTGTGCGAAACAAATATCGTTGTCTTGCCTTTTCTGAGTTCGTCGAACTGATCGTAAATCTCCTGTTCGGCAATTGCGTCAAGAGAAGCGGTCGGTTCGTCGAGAATAAGGATGTCTGAATCAGAATAGAAAGCACGAGCTACAGATAATTTCTGCCACTGTCCTATTGATGGTTCTATACCGTTTTCTTCGAAATATTTCATCAATGGTGTGTCATACTTGTACGGCAGTTTATTTATGAACTCCTCAGCATAACCTTCACGGGCAGCTTTCTGAATTTTCTCCTCATCAATTTCTTGTTTTATGTTGGAAAACGCAATATTCTCTCTGACTGTTACTGCATATTTACCGAAGTCCTGGAACGTTATTCCGAAGATGGAATAGAGTTCCTGTGTATCGTACTCCTTGATGTTTATTCCGTCAAGGAAGATTTCTCCCTCGGTAGGGTCATACAGACGTGTTATAAGCTTAATCAGGGTTGTTTTACCGGCTCCGTTTAAGCCTACGAGTACAATTGTTTCGCCTGCTTTTATTGTGCATGAGATGTTTTTGATTACATCATGGTCTGAGCCCGGATATCTGAAAGATACGTTTCTGAGTTCTATCTCGTGGGGAATATGTCTCTTGACATGTACAGGCTCGTCGGAAATTGGTCGTATGTTTCTCTTTTCGTTCATAAAGAGAATGAGGTTGTCAATGAACAGTGTGCCTTCATAAATTGATGCCGTCGTGGCAATGAATGATGAGACACCGTTTGAAATAGAACTTAAAGCACCTGTGTACAGAGAATAGTTACCTACTTGTGTGTCGCCTCTTACAACACCCGTCGCAATGAAAATGAACAACAGGCAGTTTACAAGTGAATGGACAACTGCAATGCCCATATTCCATGCACCTTCTGCAAGAAACAAACGTCTTAGTCCTTTAAAATACTTTTTGAATATTGACTGATGTCTGTCTATGAGAGTGTCTGACAAATCGAACATTCTTATTTCTTTTACCATGTCCTTGTTTGTCAAAAGGCCTGAGTAATAGGATAACTGTCTTCTGTCCTTGCTTCTGTGTCTCATATAGAACCAGTACTTTCTTCTGTATGAGAATGAAATGATGGCAGATGGAATGGACATGGCTATTATAACCCATGGCGCCCATGCGCTTACAGACCAGAGGACTATGACATATGAAACGACGCTTATTACAGTACTTACGATTGAGAAAGTGGATGAAAGAATCTGAAGCGGTCTTGAGTTGGCTTCTCTTGACGCGTTCTCAAAGCGTTCGTAAAAATCCGGTCTGTCAAAACTGGCCAAGTCAACTTCCTTGGCTTTTTTCATTATTTTTACAGTGACGTGGTTTGAAACCAGATCTCCTGCAATTCTAGTAACAGTTGTTCTTACGTGGTTTATAAGACTTGTTCCGAATATAATGACAAACTGCCATATAAGCAATTTCATCACATCGTTCATCAAGTCATCAAAGTTGCCTCCGATTGTCTGAGCAATTGTGTAATCCCTTGCCAGAGTGTTCAGTACATTAGCTGATACGATTGAAGAAATAACTGGGATAACACCTGTCAGCAAAGCAAACAACAGCAAAGCTATGAGTATTAATGGATTTGTTTCCCAAACCAACTTGAATATGTAAAAGAGCCTGTAGAAAAACTTAGATATGACTCGCCATACATATCCGGGCACTTCCTTAATACTTTGGGGCTTTGGTTCTTTGTTTTGTTCATTAACGCCGAATCTTGGTCCGCCCGGTCCGCCTGGTCCCATTCTAGTGTCCTCTTTTCTTAATTGTAAGATGATTATATCAAATAATGATGTACCGGTAAAGAAAAAAAGAGATATTCTGTAAACATGGAAACAAAAACTTGGTTCGATGAGTGAAGAAACACCCATTTTGTCTTTGACAATACATATCGTTTTTTGTAAAATTAATTGAACACATATCCCGGAGGACCCATGAAAGAAATAAAACTTGATAGCATCTGCTATAGCCCTGGCTATGGAGATATGAGAGGCGAATATCACGAAATATCTTTGCAAAAAAGTAAAGATGGCGACTGGATATATGTCTCGACCGACCGTGAATACTACAGAGAGCCTACAATTACAACGACATATTCGGTTTCACCGGATGCTGTTGAACAGTTTGAAGAGTTTCTGGAAAAGAAAAGAGTCTTTTCACTTGCAGACAGACCTAATAGCGATATATTCATGACTGACTATCATCCCTGGAGCTGGGGAATCAGTTATAAAACTACATCGTTAGGAAGAACAAGAAAAGAGTATCTCAATATCGAGGAATACAAACGCTACTCCGAAAGAGATTTTAAACTGATTAAAGAACTTCGTGAAAAATTCACTTCAATGCGCGGAGAAAAAATATCTGAAGTTTCAAAAGAAAACACATAAGATTGAGAGAGGTTAAGGATTATGGACAAATATATCTGGTATGGAAAGTATAAAGAAAACGGAAAAGTATTCGAAATAACAAAGCCGGATACACCCAGGCACTGGTATAACTATTTCTTTAATGACGATTATGTAAGTTTCACTTCACAGGTTGGTTTCGGTGAAGGATTTGCTCAGGATGATCTCGGAAGGAGAATACCTGTTGTTTCAAACAGAAATCTTTTTGTTTCTGAAAACGGAAAGAGCTGGAGCATCTGCGGTCTGCCGATTAATTACGGATACAAGAAGTACAGTTGCTCACACAAAAACGGATCAAGTGTCATAAGACTGAAATACAAGAATGTTGAGAGTGCATTCAGAGTGTTTGTTCCGAATGCCGGAATGTGCGAAATCTGGAGTGTGACACTGAAAAATACGACAGATCAGGACAGAACTCTTGAACTCATTTCATATGCAAAAACAGAAATCGACGGAACATATAAGCCTCAGGGCTACAATACCGGCACAGGCGGCTTTGACAAAAAGCACAAAGTGGTCTGGGGAAGATCATTTATGCCGTTCTACACTGAAGAGAACAGACCTGTCAGAGTATATATGGGCTGTTCAGATAAGATTACCGGATTTGATTCCAGAAGAAATGCATTTATAGGAACGTACGGAGATGAAAATCATCCATATGCCATAACAAGCGGTCTTTTGACTCAGAATACTGACTGCAATTCCGAAAAAGTCTGCCTTGTTCTCAAAACAACAATTGAACTTAAGGCAGGGGAAGAAAAAACGGTTCATTTCACAGTCGGCGCAACAGTAAACGAGGATGAATATCCTGTATACAAATCAAGCGAAGTCAAAAAACTCTTCAAAGAGATGGAAGACAAGTATGATAGGGAACTCGGCGGAGTGGAAATACATTCTCCGTGGAAGAATTTTGATTACCTTATCAACGGCTGGATGAAATATTGTGCGGATCTGGGAAGCAGATGGGCTAGAGTCAGACATAACGGATACAGAGACATGACAAGCGATTCCGAATGCTTTGGATGTGTCAATCCGGAACTTGCATGGGAAAGACTGAAAAGGGTTCTCTCATACCAGTACTCAAACGGATATGCACCGAGAACAATTATTGACGGCGCAATAAGGGATAGAAATTTCTCTGATAACACTGTGTGGATGACATTTGCAGCTGACACCATAGTTAAGGAAATAGGGGACGTATCACTGTTTGACGATGTAGTCAAGTTCAATGATGGTTCAGAAGCACCTGTTTATGAACATCTCAAGAGATCGGTTGAATTCCTGTACAACTTCCAGGGTCTTTACGGACTTGTAAGAATCTGGGGAGGAGACTGGAATGACTGCGTGAACTTTGCCGGACTCAAAGGAAAAGGTGTATCAGTATGGCTTTCACTTGCCTGGTACAGAGCCGCAAAGACATTTGTCCGTATTGCAAAGTCAGTAGGCAGAGAAGATGACGCCAAGATGGTCGATGAACAGGCAAAGATCATGCAGGAAAGAATCGAAAAGTACGGATGGGATGGCGAGTATTACATTTATGCCAGAACTGATGACGATATAAAACTCGGTTCAAAGGGAAGCGAAGCAGGTGAGATTTATCTCATACCGCAATTGTGGTCGGTTTTGTCCGGAGTTTCTGAATGCGGAAGAGAAAAAATCGCAATGGACAGCGTAGATAAGTACCTTGAAATTGATCTTGGAACAAGATTATCTTATCACGCATTTACACACAGACTCAGCTACATAGGAAGCTGTTCGGAAAAACCCGCGGGATGCCAGGACAACGGCGGAGTATATCTGCACTGTGCTGCCTGGAAACTTGCATGTGACAGCATCCTCAAACGCGCAGACAAAGTCGAAATGGGGCTCAGAAAGATGCTTCCATGGGATACAACATATGCAGTCAAATGCGGTGAGCCCTACGCAATGTTCAACTCATATTTTGCACCTGAGTGCGGATACAGAGAGGGAACACCGGGTCAGAGCTGGAGGACCGCAGCAAGTTCATGGCTTTTGAAGAGTACGGTTGAATACGTATTTGGTATGCATCCGGAGCTGGAAGGACTCAGAATTGATCCTTGTCTGCCGCCTTCATGGGACAAGTGTTCTATAACAAAGATGTTCAGAGGCTGCAGAATAGAAGTCAGTTACAAACGCACAGGCAAAGGATGTGAAGTCAAATCCATCAAGGCCGACGGCAAAAAGATCAGCGGAAATATAATCAATCCTAAAGGAAAGAAAAATATCAAAGTTGAAGTTGAAATTGGATAACAAAAAGCGGGATGGAGCAGAGTACTTCATCCCGCTTAAGTATTTTAGATAATTACTGTGTGCAGATGCTCAAAATTGCATTTGCATATATTTTTGCATCAAGAACAAGTCTCTTGATGTCTATGTATTCGTTCGGAGCATGTTCGCAGTCTCCGTCACCAGGGAAGTTTGCACCGAATGCAACACCGCCCTCGATGTCATGGACATATGTGCCTCCGCCGATTGCAACGCATTTTCCGGGTTTGTTTGTTACTTCTGTATAGGATTTCAGAAGTGCGCGGATAAATGGTGAATTCTCTTCAACGTAATGTGGTTCAACACCGGAAAAACCGGAGAGTTTGAAACCTTTCTGTTCAAATTTTGATGTAAGAATCTCTTTTATTCCGTTAACAGAACCGCATGTCGGGAATCTTATGTCGAATTTCGCGTTGAATTCTCCGCATGAATAGTCCATAACACTGAGTACTTCCGTGAGAACACCGGATTTTGAATCGGACATCTTGATTCCGAGTGAACTTCCGTTGTCTTCTCCGAATGGATAGCAAGTATTAAGTGCTTTGAACAAATCGCCTGTTCCGTCATCACAATTGAGATTTGCGAAAAGAGCAATACATGCTGTGATAGCGTTTATTCCGGCACGCGGATAAGAAGCATGGGCTGCTTTACCTTTTATCTTGATGTTGATAATTGCACCGTTTTCAGTGAAAGTAAACAGCTCGGGTTTTCCCATTGCCACTGCAGCAGCATTGAGTTCTTCAAGCGTGAAACCTGCAACAGATGCTGTTGCTTCACCGGGAACTGCATTTACAACAGTGCCGCCCTGAAGGCGTGCTATTGTCTTTGTTCCGCCGCATTTGCATTTTCCCTTCAGTCCAGAGTGAATCATTCCTTTTTCAAGGTTTATGACAGGGAAGTCAGCATCAGCTGTAAACACCATCTTCGGAAGCTTGTTGTACTTTCTGTACTCTTTCAGATCTGCACTGCCGCATTCTTCGTCTGTGCCTACGATGAGTCTCATATTTCTGTTCAATTTGACTCTGCTGCGCGTAATGGCTTTCATTGCATAGTAAACTGCAATCGCAGGACCTTTGTCATCTGCTGTGCCACGTCCGTAAGCTCTTCCGTCTTTCAGCGTCAACGAGAAAGGATTGGAATCCCAACCTGTACCGGCGGGAACCACATCAAGATGACACAGAGCAGCCAGTTCCGGTTCTTCGCCAGGATAAAGGTCTATTTCACCCATGATGTTATTGAAATTTGAAACGGTAAAACCTGCAGACTGCGCTATTGAAAGCATAACTTCAAGAGCTTTGGCACAGTTAGAACCGAAAGGTGCATCGGGTTCTGCTTCTGCACTGACACTAGGAATTCTTACCAGTCTGCCCAAATCGGCTACCATGTCACCGACATGATCGTCTATGTACTTGTTGACTTCAAAATTCATATTATATTCCTTTCTTAATCTATTGGAAGAGGCTCACCATCTGCATTGAACAGCGGAAGCGGTTCAAGGTAAATGATGTCATCTCTCTTGGCAGCTGAGCCTTCGGCAAGCACGGTCATCTTTCCGACTATTATGCCGCCCGCATCAGTTACCAGTTTTTCAAGAGCACGAAGCGATTCGCCTGTGCTGATTACGTCGTCAATGATAACGACTCTTTTGCCTCTCATATAATCGGCGTCTTTTTTGTCAAGGTACAGGGTCTGTACTTTTTCGGTTGTGATTGACTTAACAGTTGATTCAAATACTCCGGTCATATACAGTTTCGGCATTTTTCTGGCCAAAAGATAATTGTTTTCGCCGCTTTGTCTTGCCATTTCATATGTGAGCGGAATACCTTTGCTCTCAGCTGTCAGCATTATGTCGTGCTCGGGAATCCTTTTCAACAGTTCCGTAGCACAAGCCTTGGTCAGTTCAACGTCGCCGAACATTACAAAGGCTCCTATTTTCAATGAGTCATTCAATTTGCAAAGCGGAAGCTCTCTGTCGAGTCCTGCAATCTTCATCTTATATACCATAATAGACACCTCACGATCTTATTTCGGCACCATGTTTGAATGATGCTGCGGAAATTATCTTTCTTGAAATTCTGTCTGCTTCTTCAACTGTAAGAGTATGATCCTTGGCTCTGAGTGTTACACTGAAGCTCAGGCTCTTCATGCCGGGTGCAATCTGTCCGCCTCTGAATACATCGAACAATTCGATTTTTTCAATCAGAGTCTTATCGCAGTTCTTGATTGTTTCTGCAAGATCGCCTGCTGCCGTTTCTTCGCCGCATACAAATGAGAAGTCACGTGTGATGGCAGGATATTTCGGAAGTTGGCTGTATTTTTCGCTCTTCTGGATGTTTTCAAACAATGTCTGAAGATCCAGTTCGGCGAGATATACTCTGCTTGAGAATGTATAATTCTTTGCCGCAGTCGGGTTGAGTTCGCCGAATGTTCCGAGCTTCACATCGTTTATGTAAACATCAGCACATCTGCCCGGATGCATTACGGAGAATTCCTTGTTTGCAACGAATCTCACGTTCTTGATTCCTGCTGAATCAATCAGTGATTCGACTGTTCCTTTGAGTGTATAGAAATCGTTTCCTGAACCGTATGTTCCGAGAACTATCTTCTGTCTCTCTTCAGGAAGAGTTCCTTCAAGACCATGAATGTTTGTTACAACGTTTTCTCTTGGGATGAACACTTTTGCCAATTCGAACAGACGAACTGAAGGAACGCTTCTTGTTGCATTTGTCTCAAGAACCTCGAGCATGGTCGGGATTGATGATGTTCTCATTGTCTTTGTGTCTTCGCCGAACGGGTTGGAGATTTCAACGGATTTTGTTGATTCGTCTCCTTCTTTCCATCCTGCTTTTGTGTACAGTTTAGCCGACATGAAGGAATATGTGCATATTTCGTCATATCCTATTCCGCAGAGAAGTGTGCAGATTTTTCTTCTGAACTGCTGGAGGGGTGTGAGGCCGCCCGGAACGAGCTGAGCTACAATTCTGCTTGCTTCTACTTTGTTGTATCCATACATTCTGACAACTTCTTCTGCAATATCATTCATGCATCTGACGTCATCTCTGAATGAAGGAACAACCAGATCATCACCATCGAAACTGAAGAACAGTTTATCAAGCATTGCTTTCATTTCATTCGGAGAAACGTAAATTCCGAGGAATTCATTGATTCTCTTTGGCTCGAACGGAACTTTGTATACCTTTTTTTTGTTCGGATAAATGTCGATTGAACCGGTGACAACTTCACCTGCTCCGAGCAGAGTTACAAGTTCACATGCTCGTTCAACAGCTTCAAGGCACATTTCAGAATCAAGACCTTTTTCAAATCTTCCTGATGATTCTGTTCTCATGTTGAGTTTTTTGCCTGTGATTCTGACAGATGTTCCGTCAAAATTAGCGGACTCAAATACAACTGTATCTGTTGATTCGAGAATTTCGCTGTTAGCACCACCCATTACACCTGCAATACCAATGGCTCTCTCTGCATCGGCAATCACGAGTGTGTCGGATGAAAGTGTTCTTTCTTCGTTGTCGAGAGTTATGAATTTTTCGCCTTCTCTTGCAGTTCTGACGTCGATTTTTTTGCCTGAAATGCATGAGTAGTCAAATGCGTGCATCGGCTGACCGTATTCAAGCATTACATAGTTTGTAATGTCTACGATATTGTTTATTGGTCTTACACCGGAAGCTTTAAGTCTCATTCTCATCCAAATCGGAGAAGGAGCAATCTTTACATTCTTGATAACTCTTGCACAATATCTGCTGCACTTGGGGTCGCTGATTGTGACATCTACGTAATCCTTAATATCTCCGCCTGCTTCTTCAACCACAGGTTTATGAAGGTGAATCGGTCTGTCAAAAGAAGCTGATGTTTCTCTTGCAAGTCCTATGACCGAAAGACAATCGGGACGGTTTGGAGTAATTTCAAATTCGACAGAAGTGTCATTGATTTTCAGTACTTCAACAACGTCATCTCCGGGTTTGCATTCAACTTTTGATTCGTTCAGAATTAGTATGCCTTCTTCAATTGCGAGAGGCATATCGTGAAGATCAAGTCCGAGTTCGGCAATTGAACAGAACATTCCTTCAGACAATTCACCTCTGAGTTTTCCTGTCTTGATTTCACCGCCGTGGACTTTGGCTACCAAGCCTGCTCCTTCGGGAGAAATTGCTACGGGAACAAGAGCACCTTCGTATACGTTCTTGGCTGCTGTTACAATCTGCAGATCTCTGTCCATTCCGACATCAACTTTGCAGACAACAAGCTTATCGGCGTTAGGATGTTTTTCAACACTTTTTATAAGGCCGACTTTGACATTGCTTATTTCCTTGTCCATCTTTTCCCAGCCTTCGACTTTTGAGCCTGTGACTGTGATGGTATCGCAATATTCTTTTATGTCTATATCTTTGACGTCAACGTAATCGTTGAGCCAGTTCATTGATAAAATCATATACTGAATCCTCCTTTAATCAGAATTGTTTCAGGAAACGTTCATCGTTTTCGTAGAACAGTCTCAAGTCATCAATTCCGAATCTGCTGAGGGCAATTCTTTCAATTCCCATTCCGAAAGCAAAGCCGCTGTATACATCAGGATCTATTCCGCAGTTTCTTAATACGAACGGGTGAACCATTCCGGCTCCGAGTATTTCAACCCATCCTTCGCCCTTACAAACTCTGCATCCTTTTCCGCCGCATTCCCAGCATGAAACGTCAACTTCTGCTGAGGGTTCTGTGAACGGGAAGTGGTGAGGACGGAATCTTATCTTTGTGTTTTCGCCGAATACCTTTTTTGCGAAAAGTTCGAGAACTCCTTTAAGGTCTCCCATTGTTATGCCCTTGTCTACAACAAGACCTTCCATCTGATGGAATATAGGTGAGTGTGTCGCATCCGCTGGGTCAGCTCTGTAAACTCTTCCGGGAGAAATGATTCTGATCGGAGGCTTTGTGTTCTCCATCGTTCTTACCTGTACAGGTGAAGTCTGGGAACGGAGAAGAATGTTATCTGTAATATAGAAAGTGTCCTGCGTATCGCGTGCAGGGTGATTCTTTGGAAGGTTCAATGCTTCGAAGTTGTAGTAATCGTACTCGATTTCAGGACCTTCAACAACACTGAACCCCATTCCGACAAATATGTCAACAAGCATTTCTTCAGTCTGAGCGATAGGATGTCTGTGTCCGATTTCCGGTTTCTTTCCGGGTTCCGTGACATCTATTGTCTCAGCTTTCAATTTTGCCTGCATTGCTTTTTCCATGAAACTGGATTTTTTGTTTTCAATTGCCTGTTCAATTGCTTCGCGCACTTCGTTGACATGCTTGCCAACAAGAGGTCTGTCCTCAGGGGAGACCTGTCCCATGCTGCGGAGAACGGCTGTCAATTCGCCCTTCTTGCCCAGGAATTTAACTCTTATCGATTCAAGATCGCTGTCACTGTTGAGCATATCCAATGCATTCTTTTTGATCTGCTCAAGTTGTTCTTTGATATCCAAAACAAATATCTCCTTTATTGAAAAAAATAACCTTCGCCCACAAATTGGGACGAAGGCAAAGAACTCCGCGGTACCACCCGATTTCCCACTTTCGTGGGCACTCTTATCCCTTAACGCGGGTTAACGTCTTTTGCTTATGACAAAAGAAGCTCGGAAGTGAAAGGCGAATTTGCAATCCAATAATCCGCTCTCAGCCATCTCGGATTTCTCTGTGAAATGAACATTGCAATGCCGCTTCGTCATAACTTTTATATATGCATAAGTATTATATCATAGTGGTACTTGTAAAGCAACTGATTGTGAGCAAGAATTACAAAGAATAGAAGCAGTAAAAGATGCTGTTCAAATCGTTAACACTGTGAGCAGTGATAGTGATACAAGTCATGAACTCACCAATTTGTTTAATCAGCAAGTATTGATAAATAACCTCGCCGTTACTAGTTGCCTCGATATAACTTGCCTTGTAATCGTTTTTGTCAATTTTCAGGCTCAATTCTTCGACTTTTGTCAGAGTGATTCCATTACCTGCAAGAGTTGATTCCAAACTGCTCATGTAACTTTCCATGTATTCTTTTTCGCCAATAACTCGATTGTTGTTTTTCTTCGTATTGTCGAACAGAATGATTACATTGTCGCTTTTATCATTTACAGCATAGAAGTCGTAAATTACATCCGCGGTCTTTAAAGATTCATCAAAATTCAATTTGTTAACTTCAGTCTGCAATTCTTCTGTCGATTTTATTGTCCAGCCTTCCTTGAGACGTAAGCCCAGACCGATGGATTTGTTTTCGTATGTTCTTTTTTCTACGTCAATTGTGCCTTGTTCCGGTACTGCTGTTTCATTACCATTTGAACATGAAACTGCAGTAAAAACAAATAGCAATGCGAGCGCAAAACATAATATGGCTTTAATTGTGTTTTTCATATTAACCCCCAAAAATTAGTAATTAATTGTCAGCTCAACAGAGCACGATCGTTTGTGAATTCTTTTCCGGAATTCTCTTTGAATTTTACGAGTAAATCATTTACTGTAAGTTTTGCTCTTTCATCATCTCTTGTGTCAAAAATGATGTTGCCGTTCTGCATCATTAATGTCCTGTTTCCGAAATCGAGAGCAGACTGCATGTTGTGAGTAATCATCAGGCAAGTTATCTTGTTTTCGGTGACAATTTTGTTTGTCATGTCAAGGACGATATCTGCAGTCTTCGGATCAAGAGCAGCAGTGTGTTCATCAAGAAGCAACAGGCTTGGTTTTGACATCGTAGCCATCAAAAGAGTTACAGCCTGCCTCTGTCCGCCAGACAAGAGTTTTACCGGTCTGCTCAGCTTGTCTTCAAGCCCCATGCCAAGAGTAGATAATTGTTCTTTGAAATACTCTCTGTCCACTTTCTTTATTCCTGAAAGCCAATGACCTCTTCCGGATGCCAAAAACAGGTTTTCTTCAATACTCATATCCGGAGCCGTTCCGCTGTTTGGGTCCTGGAAAAGTCTTCCTATTTTTCTTGCTCTCTTATGTTCGGGAAGATAAGTAATGTCTTCTCCGTCGAGAATTACAGAACCGGACATGGTTGGTACATTTCCGCAAATGGTATTGAACAGAGTGGATTTTCCTGCTCCGTTGGAACCTATTATAGTGACAAAATCTCCGTCATTAATGGTGAGAGAGAGGTTGTCAAACACCTTTTTTTCGTTGATTGTACTTCTGCTAAGTACAACGGTAACATCTTTAAGCTCAAGCATGTCAATTCACTCCCTTCTTTCCAAATCTGTAAGAGAGTTTTCTCTTTATTTCATCCGAGTGCTGTATGAAGTACGGGATGGAAATTGCCAGAATAACAATAACTGCAGAAACAAGCTTCAGCAAAAATGCCGGCATATTCAATCTGAGCGCAATTGTATATACGAGTCTGAATATGAACGCACCGAGGACTGAGCCTATAGCTCTTGTCCAGAGGCCTCTCTTTCCTGTAATTGTTCTTCCTATGAGCAGGGAAGCGAGGGCAATTGTAAGAATGCCTGTTCCTATGTTTATGTCCATGGATTTCTGTGACTGAGCCATAAGGCATCCCGAGAGGGCAGTGATGGAGCCAGCAATACTCAGGCCTATAATTGTTGTCACAACAGTGTTCAAAGAAGAAGATCTGACCATTGTAGGATTGTTGCCTGTTGCTCTTATTGCAAGTCCTGCTTTTGTCTTGAGGAACAATACAAGCACTACAAGAACAATTATAACGGCAATAAGTATTACAAAGAGTTTATACTGATCTTTGAAAATGGTGTTTTCAAGTGCCGATTTCATCATTGTGAAAACAGTTTCGGTTTTGTTCATGTTAAGCAATGCGGTGTTGCCCATTATTGCTATATTTATTGAGTATAGACCGGTGTTGACAATGATTCCGGCGAGAAGGCTGTTGATTCCCATTTTCGTCTGCAAAAATGCGGTTATAAATCCGGATAAAAGTCCTGCTCCGATGGCTGCAAATATAGCCAGGATAGGATGTCCGGACATGGCGACTACAGCACCGACCGATGCTCCAAGAGTGAAACAGCCATCCGTGGACAAATCGCACACATTCAGCATTGAATAACTGAGAAACAATGCCAATACGGTAAGCGATGTGATCAGGCCGAGTTCAAGAGCGGTCTGAACAAGCATCAAAATTGTATCTAATCCCATAAAAATCCTTAAATATCTGTAAAATCACAATGCCACCTCAAGGGTGGCATATTATAGTTTAATCAAAGTTTTCTGCTGTCTTAATTGTCTCAATCTTGATGCAGTAAGGAGTGATTGCTGTCTTTACTGCTTCAAAATCCAAGCCCAGTTGTTCACAGATTTCTGTGTTGATTGTTGCTGTGCCGTTGTCAAATGTCTTTACGGCTGTTGTTTCGGGTTTGCTTCCGTTGACGAGAATGTCTGCAACCATATTTGCAGTTTCAACTCCGAGGTTTGCATAATCTACACCATAACCGCAGAATGCTCCGTTGAGTGCAAATGAGTCAGCACCGCAGTAGTGCGGAATCTTTGCATTTGCGAATTTCTCGTAAATTGACAATTCTGCTGTCATAACAGTATTATCTGTTGGTGTAAATACTGCTTCAACGCCTTCAGCAATAAGAGCGTCAGCTGCAAGTGATATTTCACTTACGTTTGTTCCGGTACGTTCAACGACAGTAATGCCTTTGCTTGCGAAGAATGTCTTTGCAGCTGCTATAGGAGTTGTTGAGGCATCCTGGCCGATGTCATAAAGAAGTCCGACTTTTTTGATGCCCGGATTTACGGCAACCAGACAGTTGAGAAGTGCTTCAGTGTTCAAAAAGTCTGATGTTCCTGTGATGTTTGCACCCGGAGCTTCAAGAGTGTTTACAAGGCTGACTGACAATGGATCAGAAACTGCAGCAAATACTACAGGTATCTTGTTGTCTTCCGTTGCAGCCTGCATTGCCATGGCAACAGGAGTTGCAACACCAATCATGATGTCTACTTTATCTGCAATAAAGTTTGCGATAATCTGGTTGAGAACACTTGCATCCGCGTTGCAGTTGTCATATTTGATTTCAAATTTTACGCCTTTTTCAGATGCAATCTTGTCGAGCTGTGATCTGATATTTGCGACAATCTGATTCAGCGAAGCATCATCGACATAATTACAAATACCTACTTTATATGTCTTAACATCATTGTTGCCTGTTGAGCATGATACAAAACCAAAAATAAATACAAAAGTTAATACAATAGCTAAAATCTTTTTCATAATCGTAGTCTCCGTTATTCAAAATTTAAGTTTTTGACTGTGCCTTTTTTAACTTTTTTTCTTCTGCACATCTTGCAGATTCAGAGATTAGTTCGTAATCCTCTTCGGAGCAGTAATCCCGAAGCTCCGTGCTCAATTCTTTTTTCTGTAGGCGATTTCTCGCCCAGTCTCCTATTAAGGAGTATGCAACTGCAAATATCGGCACACCAAGCAGCATTCCTGTTATTCCCCAGAGGCCTGACATAAGTATGATGGCCACAAGAACAAGTTCTGAAGATAATCCTATGTTTGTTCCCATGAGTTTCGGTGCAAGGATATTTCCATCCAGCAGTTGAACCGCAACCACTATGATAATAAACCATATCAATTTATCCGGTTGAGATACCAGAATTATAAGGCCCGCCGGAATAGCACCGATGATTGCTCCGAAAGCAGGAATCATGTTTGCGACACCCATGATAAGACCGAGAAGCGGTGCATATTGAACATTGAATATTGCAAGGAATATAAATGTTACGATTCCGACTGCAATTGCATTCAGGATGACTCCTCTCAGATATCCGCCGAAACTGGTGTCAATCTTTGAACATGTTTTGAGAATTCTGTCATATCTTTCGCGTTTGAAAATGCTCAACAATATCTTTTTGGCAGAGAGTCCGAAGAATTCGTATGAGAATAAGAACAGAGCGGAGAACAGAAATCCGAGTGAAGACTGTCCCAGTACCACTATAACCGCTGACAGGAAAGAACCGACTGCGGGAAGTGAATTGCCGATGTAATTGGATATTGTGTCGAGTACACTGTTCAGTGCGTTGGAAGCCAGTGAAAAAACATATTTCAAAGTGTCCGAAGCGTTAGCCGAGTTTTTGTCAATCCATTCGTTTGCTCTTCCTATAAAGTCACCGAGCATGGACTGTAGTTCTGACACGCTTGAAATAAGCTGAGGAACAATTATCCACAAGAACAGGGAAATCAGCGACAAGACAAAGACAAATGTTGTTATGATGGAAATGAGTCTCTTAATACGTATTGGTTTGATGAACTTCAAAACCTTTGAATCCAAAAAGACAACTATAGGCTTGAACAGATATGCAAACACCAACCCGTAAACCACAGGGCTCAGAGCTGCACTTATTCTTGACAAAGCGGAGGAAAGAGAATCATTTATGCATAGGAAAACAAGAATTATACAAGCGAGTACAACTATAAGCGAGTACACTGCAATAGTAAAATACTTATCATTTCTGTCAAGTTTCATCCTTAGCCCTCCTTTTTGTTTAATTAATATACGAAATTATATCATCATTTACACTTGAGGTCAATTAAAAAAGTGAATGGTATTGCGTTTTTTGTATATCTTTACCGCAACAAATCCGTAGAAACAAAAAATAGTGTCAACATGCACAACAATTGCATAAATATACAAAAAATGCACCGTGAGGTGCATTTTATACAAATATTCATTTCTTCTGTTCCATCATCCAATCGACTAGACCCGGAGTTGCATACGCATTTGGCCACACATTATGACCAACGCCTTTAAAATATGTTGCTTTCATCAGTTTTCCGCCGGCTTTTTTGATGGCTTCTTCCATATCTTGAGTTCCTTTTGGAGGAACAGTGCCGTCTTCCATTCCGTGGAATGCCCAGATAGGAATGTTGATGAGTCTATCTGCCATACTAGGTATTCCGCTTCCGCAGACAGGAATGGCTGCTGCAAACAAATCCGGATATCTGGCCAGCATCTCCCATGTTGCATATCCGCCCATGGATATTCCTGCCAGATACACTCTTGTTTTATCTATTCTTTCGTTGTTTATGAAAGAGAACAACAGTTCTGTTGCAGCTTCCAAAGTTACGGTAGGATATTCTGACAGTTCTCTTGATCCTGTAGACCAGACTTTATTAATTGGAACCCAGTTGTATTTGGCGGGATCGGGCGGACACTGAGGTGCTACTATGACACAGTCATCATGCTCCACAACCATATCTAATAGTCTGTTTTCTTTAGTCAAGACTCTGATTTGTTTTTCGTTCTCCACCCCACATTCGCCGTATCCATGGAGGAAAAACAACAAGGGATATTTCTTTTTGTTCTTGTTAAATCTGCTCGGATAATACACTCTGTAGGGCAGATCATATCCGTCATCATAATTCTTGCTTTTGAAATCAAGATGACAATATTCCATCGAATCAACTGTTCTCATGTTTTCTATTAATCTTCTCTCTTAAGTTTTCCGAGTTATTATACATTCGAAAAGCCACAATAGCAATAAAAGTATCGATAATTTAACAAAAATGTGGTAAAATTTCATTCTGTAATTTACGAGGAAAGATTATATTATGAAAATAGATTTCAAGAACGGTTCAACAACCAAAAACCTAATTTTGTTGTCAATACCTGTTGTTATTGAACAGCTGCTTATTACGCTGACGCAATATGTCGATACGGCAATGGTTGGCCAGCTCGGTGAAAATGCCACTGCTTCAGTTAGTCTGACAACTACAATTACATGGCTGATTAACAGCATATCTTTTGCTGCAAGCATAGCTGTAATGACACTGATTGCAAGTTCAATAGGAAGTCAGGACAGAAAAAAGACAGTCATATTGTCAAAACAGTCGCTGATTCTTACATTCATATTCGGTATTGCAGTTGGTGCCATAAGCATTGGAGCAAGCCCGTTTATACCTGTATGGATGGGTGCTGCAGAAGATATAAGATACGATGCGTCTATATATTTTGCTATAACAAGCATTCCGATGTTGTTCAGGTCTGCAACCATTATTCTGGGTGATGCCATCAGGGCAACAGGTGACACAAAGTCTACAATGTACGTTGTTATTACTCAGAACATATTTAATGTGGGATTAAACTATTTGTTCATCTACGTACTTGGTCTCGGAGTGCTGGGAGCCGCAATTGCCACTGCAATTTCCCATACATTCTCCGGCATTGCAATCTTCATTATATACAGAAAAAAGGCATGCTTGTATTATCCGATGAAAGAACTCAGGTATGACAAGGTTACCATGCGCATTTGCTGGAGGCTTATCTTTCCGGTGCTTCTGACTCACATTGCAACGAGGATGGCGCATGTTGTGTTTTCCGGTCTTGTTTCTTCAGGAATGGGAACAACAATATTCGCTTCTCATTCCATAGCAATTACTGCAGAAGGTCTGTTCTACGTAGGAGGGTTCGGCATTCAGATAGCCGTTCAGACAATGGTAGGAATGGCTGTTGGAGAGAGAAACTACAAGAAGTTTGAAGAAGTTGTTCGGTCGGGCAGTTTAATGGTGCTGATCTTCATGACCGTGACAGGGGCAATAATGTACCTAATATCTGATCCGCTTGCGTCATTCTTTACCATAAGCGATGAAGTGGCAAAACTCAGTGCAGAAATGCTTAGGTTAATTGCGTTTACGGAACCATTGTTCGGCGTCATGATTATCATGCAGGGAATATACTACGGACTCGGCCAAAACAGATATCCCATGATAGGGGAAATCATTTCTATGTGGGGTGTAAGAGTGGTGTTTACCTATTTGGTAATTAATGTATGGCATCTGGGACTGAGAGAAGTGTGGTTCTGTATGATGGCTGATATCATTTTCAAAATGCTTTTCTTCACTTTACCGATGCTGTTCAAGAGGAGCAGAGAATCATTTTTCAACAGAAGTTTTATATGACAAAAATACAGACCGGCAAGTCAAGGCTTGCCGGTCTAAAAATTTCTAGGTTAAAGGTTCTGTTTGATTCTTGAACAAATTGTTTGAATGTTCTTTTTTGATGTTGCGAGGTTGATTCTCACAAACGATTTGCAATCACCGCCGAAATCCTCTCCAAGATTGAAAATCACGCCGCATTTTTTCTTGAAGAAATCAGATATTTCTTCGGGTTTCAGATATGCTCCGAAATCAACCCAGGCCAGATAAGTTCCTTCAAGAGGAGATATGGTCAGTTTGTCGTATTTTCCGAGCAGAGATTTTTTTAACAATTCGTAGTTTGAATAAATAATTGACTTGACCTGTTCAAGCCATTCTTCTCCTCCTCCGAACGCTGCTTCCGCCGCAATATAACCTATTATGTTTCCTGATGATTCATGAATATCTGATGTCTTGGCATCATAAATATCTCTCAGTTTCTTATCTTTTATTATGATTATGGAATTCTCAAGAGCTGCAAGATTGAATGTTTTTGTGGATGAAGTCAGCATTATGAGTTTGTCATAATCGGATATGCTCATTGTCGGAATATGCTTGTTGTTATTGAACGCAAAATCATGATGTATTTCATCTGAAAGAACGATGACATCATGATTTTTGCAGATTTCAATCATCTTGACAAGTTCTTCTTTTTTCCATACTCTTCCAACTGGGTTATGCGGAGAGCACATGATGAACATTTTTACATTATTATCTTTAATCTTTTTTTCAAAATCTTCAAAATTAATTGTGTAAACACCATCTGTATTCACAAGGTCATTGCAGATGAGTTTTCTTTTATTGCTTTTTACGGATTCTGCAAACTGGTGATAAACAGGTGTCTGTATAATAATGGCATCGCCTGGATTTGTCATTGACTGAACAATCCAGTTAATCGCAGCAACGACTCCGGTTGAGAATCTGATCCAATCGCGTTCTATTGTGTGATTGAAACGCTTCTTTTCCCATTTGATGAAATTGTTGTAATAGTCTTTTCCGGCAAAAGAATAGCCGTAAACACCGAATCTTCCGGATTTTATTATTGCGTCTCTGACACATTTCGGAACTGCAAAATCCATGTCTGCAACCCATGCCGGTATTGTTTCGCCTTTGTCATATTCAGACGGTATGATATCCCATTTGTAGGAGTTTGTGTTGCGTCTGTTTCTATAAATGATCTTTTCCATAACGAAAAGCGGGAAACAAAAGCTTCCCGCATACCTTTCCTAATTATTTAAGAGCCGCTGTGATTATTGCCATCTTGTATACTTCTTCGGCATTACAACCTCTAGACAAGTCATTAATCGGGGCATTCAGACCGAGAAGGATAGGACCGTAAGCTTCATATCCGCCGAGTCTCTGAGCTATCTTGTAACCGATATTTCCGGCTTCAATGCATGGGAATATGAATGTGTTTGCATGTCCTGCAACTTTGGAGCCTTTGCACTTTGTCTGAGCAACAACAGGGGACACTGCTGCGTCGAACTGAAGTTCGCCGTCGATGTCAACATCCGGAGCGAGTTCCTGTGCTTTTGCAGTTGCATTTCTTGAAAGCTCGACTGTTCCGCCCTTGCCTGAACCTTTGGTAGAGAAGCTGAGGAATGCAACCTTTGGATCCATTCCGAAAATCTTGGCTGTTCTTGCTGTTTCAACACCGACTTCGGCAAGTTTTTCAGCTGCTGTGACTACTACATTTCCGTCTTTGTCTAGGGTATCCTGATAGTCAATATTGATGGCACAGTCGCCCATAGCAAGTGTTTCAGTACCTTCCTTGTGAAGGATAAAGCATGAGCTTACAAGGTGCGCACCAGGTTTTGTTTTTATGAGCTGAAGTGCAGGTCTGACTGTGTCAGCAGTTGAATATGTAGCACCGCCGAGAAGAGAATCTGCAACGCCCATTTTTACGAGCATTGTTCCGAAATAGTTGCTCTTCTTGAGAAGAGTTCTGCATTCTTCTTCGGTCATCTTTCCTTTGCGGAGTTCAACCATCTTTGCAACCATTTCTTCAAAATTCGGATATGTTTCAGGGTCAATTATTTCTATTCCTTCAATATCAAAACCGGTTTCTTTTGCAGCATTTTTGACTTCTTCAACATTACCTACCAAAATAGGTGTGAGATATCCGTCTTTTTTAAGACGTGATGCTGCTTCGAGAATTCTCGCATCTGGACCTTCTGTGAAGACTATTTTGCGTGGATTTGCCTTTAAGATTTCAATGAGTTTTTCAAACATTTTAATTACCATTCCTTTGCGTTTTTTGTCCGTGACAATTTTATCATATTAGATTTCAACAAACAACATTATTATATATATTCATTTATATATTCAAAAGCCATTTTGCAATTCCGAAGTAAATGAGAAGTGAAATTGCATCAACAATTGTTGTGATAAACGGAGAAGCCATTACCGCAGGGTCGAGACCAATCTTTTGAGCAAGCATGGGCAGAGTACATCCGACGAATTTTGCTACGATGATTGTAAATACCATTGCAAGACATACGACGAATGCAATAAATACAGTAACGTCTGTGTTGTTGAATAATAGTCTGTCTATGAGCATTATCTTTCCGAAGTTCAATGTTGCAAGTGTAATTGCACATACAATTGATACCCGGAATTCTTTCCAAATGACTTTAAAAATGTCTTTGAATTCAATATCACCAAGCGACAGTGCACGAATGATGGTTACTGATGCCTGGGAGCCTGAGTTACCGCCCGTGTCCATAAGCATTGGAATGAATGCTGTAAGAACAACGCAAGTAGCCAATGCGTCTTCGAAACTCGTTATGATCTGCCCTGTGAATGTGGCAGATATCATGAGCAGAAGGAGCCAAGGTATTCTTGATTTCCAAGTATTGAAAACGCTTGTTTTCAAATAAGGTTTTTCTGTCGGCAAAATAGCTGCCATCTTTTCAATATCTTCGGTAGCCTCGTCTTCCATGACATCGACTACGTCGTCTACAGTAACGATACCGACCATTCGGTTCTCACTATCCACTACAGGCATTGTTACAAGTCCGTACTTGCTGAACTGATCTGCTACGTCTTCCTGGTCATCTGTTGTGACTGCATATATAACATTTGGATCCATTATATCTTCGACAACAGTTTCGTACGGGTTCATTAAAAGGTCTTTAACAGTAACTATGCCTTCCAGGTGCCTCTGCTTGTCTGTGACAAACAAAGTGTAGATTGTTTCCATATCCTGACCATTTGATCGGATGTAATCAAAAGTTTGCTGTACAGTCAGTGTTTTCTTTATTGCCAGATACTCATTTGTCATGATGCTTCCGGCAGAGTTATCTGGGTATTTAAGGAACTGGTTGATTGTGGCTCTTGTCTGCGAAGTTGCGTTCTTTAAAACTCTTTTTACAACGTTTGCCGGGAGTTCCTCAATAAGGTCGACGGCATCGTCGACATAAAGGTCTTCAAGAATGTTCTTGACTTCGACATCGCTCATTACATTGACAATATCAGCCTGAACATAAGTTGGCAGGAAGGCAAAAACATCTGATGCAACGTCTTTCGAAAGGAGACGGAAAAGCAGTACGGCTTTTTCGTTTCCGTACTCTTCAGCTACTTTTTCGATGAGTTCAGCTATGTCCGCTTCGTTCCAGTCAACAATTGCATCTTTTAGATTTCTGTACTGTTTGTTTTCAATAAAATTAAAAAGTTCTTCAATGTTTTCCAATGTGTATTTCTGATCCATATTCTATACCTCCTCAATATATATAATTGTAGTGAGGCAAAACAGGTTTAATCAGAACCTTATCCCACAAAGACATGAGAATATTTATTTATCTTACATAAGGGAACAGGTTGATTAGAGCTAGTTCTGCACCCTCGACCGCCACTGCTATCCATATTCTCACATCCTTTCTAAAAAACTTAACACGATAATAATAGTCTTTTTTTTTATAAATTGCAATACAAAAAAACCACCACCTCGGATGAGGTGGTGGCAAAAGCGTGATTCAATTAATTATTCTTTTTTTGTATCGTCTTCGCCTTCAGCAGGAGCTTCTTCAGCGGATGCTTCTTCAGCAGGAGCTTCTTCAGCGGGAGCTTCTTCAGCAGGTGCTTCCTCAGCGGGAGCTTCCTCAGCGGGAGCTTCTTCAGCGGGAGCTTCTTCAGCGGGAGCTTCTTCAGCGGGAGCTTCTTCAGCGGGAGCTTCTTCAGCAGGTGCTTCCTCAGCGGATGCTTCTTCAGCGGATGCTTCTTCAGCAGGAGTTTCTTCAGATGAACCTTCAGCAGCGCCAGCAGCAGCTGCACCAGCAGCAGCGCCTACAGCAGCGTCATCAGCCTTTGATTCAGCAGCATCGCCTTCACCAGATGTTTCTTCCGGTTTGTCTTCTTTGTTCTCGTCATTGTTGTCATCGTCTTTCTTTCTCTTGAATACGAGAATGAGGATGATGATTACGAGGAGGAGGATTATAGCGAGAAGGATCCAGAGCCATGTGAGGTCGCCCTTCTTGCCTTCGCCACTGTCAGAAGTTGTGGTTTCTTCAACTTTTGATGTTGTCTCTTCAGTTGTTACCTTTTCAGTTGTAACTTTTTCTGTTGTTTCAACAGTTGTTGTTCCTTCTGTCGTAACTTTTTCGGTTGTTTCAGCAGTTGTTGTTTCTTCTGTTGTTATCTTTTCTGTTGTTTCTGTTACAGAAGATTCTGTTGTTGTTGCAGGATCAACTGTGTAAACAGGTTTAACTGTTATTGTCTTTTCAACGCCGAGTTCATATGATTCCCAAGCACCGATATAACCGGTCTTAGCGGGAACAGCAGGCTCTTCAATTGATTTTACGCCAACAAGATAATCAACTTTTGCAACTTCCTTGCCAGCTTCATCTACGAATATTACTGTGTATGTTTCGTTCTGTGTGTAAACTGGGATTGTAGAAACTACGATTGCTTCGTTGAGGTTGTACGGAGCCCATGTTCCTGTGTAACCAGGCTTGGACGGTACCGGAGGTTCAACGATTGATCTTGCGCCCGGTCTATATCTTACAACGTCGATTGTGAAGACTTCGTCACCACGAATCTCGTAGAAGATTACTGCGTAGTAGCCATAATCGATGTACGGAATCTTTTCGTAAACCGGAGATACATATGTGAATTCTTCAACACCGAGTTCATACTCAGCCCATCCACCATAGTATCCATCTTTTCCAGGAACATCAGGTTCTTCGATTTCTGTGTCATCGAGTCTGTAGTAAACAGTTTCAACTTCATCGCCATCTTCATCAAGGAAGACTACTTTGTAGTAAATCTGATATACCGGGTAGATGTACAAGACTTCAGCTTCGCAGAGTTCATACTCTGACCAACCGATTGCATAATATCCATCTTTTTCAGGGATTTCAGGTTCTTCGATTTCTGTGTCGCTTTCGACATAGTAAACTGTATCTACTTCGTTTCCGTCTTCATCCAAGAATACGATTGTATAGAGGAAGTCATAAACAGGTGTTACGATAATAACGGGTTCGCTGCCGAGTTCATATTCACTCCAACCAACGATTGCGTATCCTGCTTTTTCAGGAACTTCAGGTTCGTCGATTTCGGTGTCGCCGGCGAGATAGTAAACTGTTTCAACTTCGTTTCCGTCTTCATCCTGGAAGATTACACAGTATTGATCAGTGTAGTAAACTGTGATGTTTTCGCCTGTGAATTCTGTGACAGCGTTGTCATCTTCGTCAACAAAATCATGATCGAGGTCTTCGACGATTGCACCGAGAGCTTCAACTGTGTAGCCTGCAGGGAGGAATGTTGTATATTCGAAGTTTTCTGAACCGGATACTACGAATGTAACGCGGCCAATGTTTGTGTCTTCGTTTGAAACGGTAATAGTTGTTGATGTAGCGTTATCTGAGTTGAATGTGAAGAATTCTTCAATGATATTCTGGTCGCCACCAATCTTGTCAGCAGCTTTATTGAGAAGTTTGTTCAACAGAGTACCGAACTTGTATGTTGCTTCGAATTCGTTCTCTTCTTCGTTATACTGGTCAAGCAGAGATTTTTCCTGAACTGATTCAGGGAGAGACTTCAATACTGAGATAATAAGGTCATAAATTCTTGATACCTTACTATCGCTGAAATCAGCAAGACTCTGAACATCGTTTCCACCGAAAATGGCATCGAATATAGCGCAAATTGTTTCAACGTCATACTCTTCGATTGTTGCGACTACATCGACAATAGGTGTTGAGAAGAATTCGAGGATTTCAGCTTTTTTATCAGCATCCAGATCTTCTGATTCGAGAAGAGCGAGGTACTGGCTGGCTCTGAATGGGAGTTTGGCAGAAATACCTGTTGTGCTGTCATAGCTGAAGTAATCAGCGAGTTTGCTTATGTCTGCATCGCCGGATGCGCCGATAACGATTCTGAATTCAACGTCGTCCTGAGATATTGTATCGTCAATGTCGAATACAACATCCAAAACAACCAATTCTTCATATTCTTCTGAATCTGATAAGTCATCTTTTGTCGGCAGGTTCTCGAGAAGTACTTTTTCGAGAAGGCTGTCATCAACTTTGTAGTTAACCCAGACTGATTCATCGTTGATTGTGAGGTCATCAGTGTATGTGAACACTTTGTAGAGTGCCTGTCTGAAGAGCTCTTCGAGGTCTTCCTGGCTCATTTCAACGTTTTGCTGATCAATGGCGCCTGTCTCTACAGCCTTGGACAAAATCTTAATCAAGTCAGAACCATTGAGCTGAATGTTGTTGAATACTTCCCAGTTAATGTTCTGAGCATTGAATTCTTCACCTGTGATGATTTCGTAGAGCTCAATCATCTGTTCCTGTGTAAGTGATTCGTATACTTCTTCAGGATCAGCAACAGCTTCTACAGCTTCCTTGGTGAATACTTCGTCAATTATTTCCTCTGGAATGAGTTCGAGAAGTTCATCAATTTTGAAAACATTTGAAAAACTTTCGCACATCAAAACACCGGGGATGCCTTTGTCTTTGAATGCTTCGTAAAGTTCGTCAGGGAAGAATGACTTCAAGTCGTCAAGAGTAACCTTCTTCTGACTGATCATTGCTGCAAGCTTTTCTGATGAGAACAATATTGTTGCAACACCGTTTTCATAAGTGACTATAACGCCATCAGCTCCGGCGAAACCGGCATTAACAGCGAATACACTCAGTGAAAAGCAACCAGCAAGCAAAAGAACTGCAAGTAATGAAGCAAGAGTTCTTTTTAGAAATTTCGTACTTTTCATTTTCAATTCTCTCTTTCTGGAATAATTAAATTGAATCAGCTTAGATGGTCGAAATATTATCGCAAGTTCTTGCTTCCGGAGCATCTCGCGACAACGCTCTGGGGGGCAAAAAGCCATGATAAGCCTATTTAATGGATATAATTTAGCACATTTTTTTAAAAGTGTCAATATATATATATGAAAAATGCGTCAAATTTACAAAAAGTCGCCATTTTCATCATGGAATACGGCAAAAAAACATGGCTCTGTTTTTTGAGCCATGTCATTTGCTAGTCATGTTTCTTCTTTTTCGTCATTATGAATTTGACCAGGAAGGTGATTCCAACTGTAAGAACTTCCACTATAGCAAACCCGATGAATAGAAGATGAATCGGGTAGAGAGTGGTGTGAGGAGAGACGTTGTAATCGCCTGATCCGGCTTTCTTTGTTTCTTTGAAATATCCGTTGTAATCTACACTTTTTGTTACTGTTGTGACAACTGTCGGTGACCAACCAGAGAATGAATACTCATACTCGTCATTGCCTTCTTTTGTAGGTGTATACGGCATAAACAACTGTTCTCCGAACTTGTATTTTCCACTTGAATACAGTTGACCTTCAAGGTAAAAATTGACAATGTAGTATTCTTCTTCAGTGTTGCCTTTTACCTTTTCGAATGTATAGGAGTGGCTTTCTCCGTTCATCGTGAGAACGAAATAATCTGCCTGCCTGTACAGAGTGCAGTTAATCTTTTCCAGGCCACTTACATAATAACATGCATACTCAGTACTGTCGGGTTCGTAATACTTGATGATAAGACCGTTTGTGCTGATGGGTTTGCCTTCTGCATCTGTAACACTCACATTGAAAACCACTGAGCCTTCAGTAGGATTCGATGTCGAAAAAGAGACGATAATTCCGTTCGACACATATGTCTTTACATACTCTGCCGGCAGTTCAATTGCGTTGTTGTTCGAATTAACTGTGACCTTCAAATTGTTGCTTGAAACCAGACCTGCGAGGTTGGAAATGTCCAAGACGCCTGAATTATCTGGCAGGCTGATTGCAAATGAATTCGAATCCCTTGTGACCGAGATTGTTTTTCCGCTCTGTTCTTTAATCAGTTCGTGTTTTAAAAATCTTGCGGTGTATGTTGTTTCTCCCGTTACAGCTGCAATTTCTTTGTCCCATCCTGTGAATTCATAGAACGAATCATCTGTGTAGTAATCCAGCTCAGTTTCCGGACAGACCGGAATTGTTCCGTATTCACACGTAGAGACAAAAATGCTCTTATCTATAATCCACTGAATGTCGTATGAACGTTTTTCGGTTGAATATTTCGCTGTATATGTTGTGTCTTCGGTTGTCGGAACTATGTCTTTGTCCCAACTGACGAAAGTGTATTCATATTCATCGTCATAGTATGGTTCTATTGTGCCCGGGAATGTCGGAGTTTCTCCGTACGAACATGTAACCTTGTATGACTTTCCCTTGAGCTGCCAGGTTATCTCATATTTTGCTTCCGAAGTTGAAAAATGCGGGTATACCGTCATATTTCTGTTGACATTATTGAAATCAACTCTGGTTCCGCCGGTAGTCTCCCAGTACTCGAAGGTATATTTTTCGTATGCTGATGTCGGAATATCCGGCATAATGCCTTGAACATCGGATGGATTTTTCAAAACAAGATCAACGATTACAGTTCCGTTGTAGTTGACAAACGTCACGACAGGATACGGATAAATATCTGCTGCTGTAAGGAACGTATTGATTGTTGTTTCGATTTTGTAACTGTATGTTGATGTGACGTTGACTCTTTTCTTCAATGTGCCGTTTTCCAGCTCTGCCAGAAGGTTTTTCTGTACTGAAGAAAGGATTGGCTCAGATGGCTTTGCACCTGGAGCGGGAACCACTGTGGGCGCCGTTGGCATAGTGACAACTTCCGGTTCAACCGGCTCTGTTACTACTGTGGGCGGCATCGGTTCATACATGGTTGCGGGTTTTTCCGGGACTGTTGAAGAAGTAGGTATTTCAACCTTTTCTACTTCAGTGGGCCAGTTTGTGTTTGTGGGCACCGAATTGTTTGTGTCTTCAAAATACAAATCCGGTTCCAGGACCTGCATCAAAGTAAGATTCGTTTTGCTTTTTATATCATAAATGTACCAATCCTTGGAGAGAGCGGCATTGTCATCAAGATTAGTGCAGATGACATACATCTGTGAAATGAATTGGTAGAAACGCGTTAGTTTATCTCTTTTTGAAAGTTCAACGTATACTGCTCTGTTTTTCAGGAGAGAGTACAGACTCGAATACAAAAGGGAAAATGCACTGAGAAGGGCATCGTGTTTTTCTTTGTACCAGTTGAATCTGGCCTCGTTAGTCTTAAGGTTGGAGTATTCTCCGAGAAGAGTTCTGAGTGCCACTGTCGCCGTGCCGGCATTGTCTATGTCTTCAGGGCTGACGCCACCGTAGCTGACCAATTGCTCCTTGTTGTTAAGAACAGTGTCAACCGTTCCGCCAACAATTGTTCCATACATCGAGTGGCCTTCTGCCGAGTTCATGAATATGCGGTCCATGTATTTCAGGTAATCTTCGCATTTTTCGATTTTGGCGATGTATTCCAAATATTCGGCATATTTTTCGCTGTTCTGTTTGAACTTTTCAAGATCTTCCTGGTATTGTGCATATGCAGTGTTGTATTCCTCAAGTGCAACAAGATACTCGCCGTATTTCACCAGTTCTTCTTCATATACCTTACAGTCTTTCAAATACTGCTGGTACTCGGAAACCTGAATGTTATAAGTTTCCTTGTCGGCAAGGTATTTGTTGTATCGCTCGAGTTCAGTTTTGTACAGTTCATATTGTTTCTGATATGAAGCATAAGCATTTGCACTAACGTTATATTTTTCCAACTGCGACTGATATGTATTCATTATGGTTTTTACATCAAGCGCATCGTTATAAACCTTATTTGCGAGAAGGTTTGCATCACCTGGGACTATGTCAATTGTTGCGGAATAATTAACCTTTATTGGGTAAGAAGTATCGGGCTTGACATTATCAAACTGACACTCATATACAGCACCGTTTGAGGTCAAAGGAAGAGTAACACCATTACATGTTGCAGATACGGGGACCCATTTTATCATTTTGTTGTTTTTTGTAATAGCGGTGTAGCTTCTCGCGGAAACAAAAATGATGGATCCAACAGCTTCAAGGTCAACATAATCTGTTGAAATCTGAGTGTTGTATCTTAAGTAATAGTCCTGAATCGTGTCAAGATATTCTTTTTCAAAAGCAGTGTAGGTGCTTCCGGTAATCAGTTCCACCAATATACTCGGGGCAACACTGTTTGTGTACATGTTTTCATTTGAATCCGAGTAGTTAAAAGTGTTTAATGCCGGTGCTGAAACAGTTGACACGACAAACATCAAACATAACAAAATTGAAATTGTTGCTGTTGATACCCTTTTGATAATTTTGAAAGAATGGTTTTTCACACAAAATCCTCTCTTGTGAATGCAGTATTACTATTTTACTACTGTTTATTACCAATAACAATACCAAAATGTTCCCATAGTTGGCGAAAACAACAACAAAACACACTTGTCGGTTGTTGCGGGCAGCCATATTGATTGACTTTGGTACGAACTCGTGGTATTATACATAAGCAACTTTTGTAAAAAAATAAATTTGCATAAAATTGAATTTTAGTTTCTTCACGCATAATGAAGAGGGGTATATATTTTGGACAATACAAACATCAAAAACACTAAGAAAAAGCAACGATTATGGTTGGTTATCGTTTTGGTAATCAACCTTTTAGTCGTTGGTTATATAGCGATAGATGAGTACAAAAAACAATCGGAATCAGCATCGTTCATCAATTTCTCCGATGTAAAGTTATGGTATTTAGGAATAGGTTTGGCTTGCTTTGCCGCAGCCGTCTTTGTTATGTATCTCGGATATAAGAAGATGCTGATGGTTGCAACAGGAAAGAATGACCCCAAAGGTGCATTCGAGTGCGCAATGATTGGTAAGTACTACGACAACGTAACACCACTCGGTGCTGGTGGACAGCCATTCCAAATGTTGTATCTTAAACAGCGCGGATACTCAAACGGAGCAAGCGGATCGATTCCGATTATTGGATTTTTGTCTCAGCAATTTGCGTTCCTAATAATCGCTTTAGTTGTATTTATTGCGAACAGGAACATAGTTGATTCCGTCACACTTGTAAGAGTACAGGCTTATGTGGGATTTTTATGCTATGCATTTGTTCCAGCCGCAATTGTTTTCTTTGCTTTCTTCCCGAAGCCTTTTGTGGCATTTTTGAACGCGATAGCAAAGTTTTTGAACAAAATAAGAATCATCAAAGACAAGGAAAAAGCTGTCAACAACATAACGAGAGTAATGAATGACTACGTCTCGAGCTTTAAAATCATCAACAAGAGACCTCACTTTACATTGTTGCTTCTGTTCCTGTCAATTATCTACCAGACAGCCATTCTGTCCATCCCGTATTTCATGCTTAAGGCATTTGGCGGAACAGGAAGCTGGTGGGACATTTTTTCACTTGTTGTGTACATCTACGCAGCAATCACTATAATTCCAAGCCCCGGTAACTCGGGAGCAGCAGAGGGGTATTTCTATGCAGTATTCTCCCAGTTGAAGGAAGGATTCTTGTTCTGGGCTGTTATTGCATGGAGATTCATGGTCTACTACCTATGGATAATCATAGGAATATTCATTACAGCAAAGAGCACTATGAAGAATAAAAAGCATTTGAAAAAGAGACCTCCTCAGGAAGGTCCGTTGAAAGTGGCAATATTTGTTGATTTGTATCTGCCCAGGGTCGACGGGGTAATAAAGACTGTCAATGCGTATGGCAAATACATCAACAAGATGTATAACGGAAATGTTACGGTTATTTGCCCCAGAGAAAAGGGATTTGATTATTCACAATTACCATATGAAATGTTCTTAATTGATCCTGTAAAGGTTCCGGGCTGGGATTACAGTTTCCCGTGGCCGTTTGTAACAAAAAAACTAAAGAAGTATTTCAAGGAAAAGAACTTTGACATCATTCATTGTCACTCCCCGTTTATTACCGGAAGAATCGCAATAAAACTGGGTAAGATATTCAACATACCTGTTGTATCAACATTCCACAGCAAGTTTTATGACGATACCGTCAGCATAACACACAGCAAGCTTTTGGCTAAGTTTGTTGTCAACAATGTCGTCGATCATTTTTGTAAATGCGACATGGTATGGTCGTGTTCATACAGCACAGCAAATACATTGAGACAATATGGATACAACGGAGAAATCCACGTTATGAACAATGGTATTGAACCATTGGATCCGTCAATCGATGTTGAACAATTGAAGAAGGATGCCATTGAAAAGTATGGAATCCCGGAAGACAAGAAAATTCTCTTGTTTACAGGTCAGCTGATTTGGCACAAGAATCTGAAACTGATTCTTGATACAATGAAAAAGCTTGAGGGAATAAGTGATGAGTATTTCCTCATAATTGCCGGACAAGGATACCACGAAAAAGAAATACTTAAATACGCAAACAGTCTGAAAGTCAAAAACGTGAAGTTTATTGGAGAGGTAAACGGACCGGAGCTGTACGGTGTTTATTCGGCAGCCGATTTGTTCTTCTTCCCATCAATGTATGATAACGCACCTCTTGTTGTCAGAGAAGCGGCCCTTATGGGAGTTCCGTCACTTATGACAAAAGGCTCGAACGCTGCTGAAGTTGTTGAGGACGGAGAAAATGGTTATGTTGCCGAACTCGACGAAACTTCAATGGCCAACAGAATTGTTGAAATATTCAGTGATCCGGAGAAGAAAGCTTTGGTTGACCAGAAAGCCAAAGAGACAATACCGGAACCATGGAGCGATATAGTTGAAAGAGTTATCGCAACCTACAGAAAAGCCATGGATGTAAATACAGAAGAGGTTACCGAAACAGAAGAAACTGAAACAAAAGTTACAGAGTAAAATCAAAAATCTTGAAGAATAGGAGGCAAACAACGTGAAATTTCAAAAGAACCCTAAGTACGCTACGATTGCCTTCTATACTTTTATAGTATTGGCACTTGGCATTCTCACAGTATTTTTCTTCATTAAAAACGGAGATGTTTCCTCGTTTTTGGGAAGAATCATCTCAATTCTAAGACCGGTTTTGCTTGGAATCGGATTTGCATATGTGTTGAGTTTTCAGATGGTGTTCTACGAGAAAAAATTGTTCTCGTTCTGTGACAAGATGAAATATGGCCGCAGACTCAGAAGGGCACTCGGACTGGTTTTGACATACCTTATCCTGCTCATATTGCTCGGAATTGTATTCTGGGTTATTATTCCTCAGGTTGGATATGGTTATACTGACTTGTCTGGCAAGCTACCATCCTATATCAATGCAGTTGTCGGCTGGCTTGAGGCTCAGGCATCCAGCGGCTCTATAATTGCACCGTTCTTTGCAAGTATCATAGACGCAGCAAAGAATGCCTTGAATACAATTTACGACTTATTGTCGCAGTATATGCCGAATATAACAAGTTTTGTTACGGGCATAGCAAATGCGATTAAAGATGTACTTCTCGGACTTATTCTTTCGGTATATTTCCTTGCTGCAAAAGAGAGATTGATTGCTCAGGCAAAGAAGCTGATGAGAGCAATGTTCAAGGATAAGATATATACGAAACTGGGCCATGCAAAGAACGTAATGAATCAGTATTTCGGAAGATTTGTTTACGGAAAACTTATGGATTCCATCATTTGCGGCGTCATATCTCTCTTCGTAAACATGATTCTTGGAGTTCCTTATTATCCTCTTATCAGTTTGATTACCGCCATCACGAATTTCGTTCCGATTTTCGGACCGATTATCGGTGGATTGATAACAACGTTCATAGTTTTTATTTCAAATCCCGATATTGTAATCTGGTACGTTATTTCGTTTGTCGTAATACAGGTAATAGACTACCACTTCATCATGAGAAGATTGCTCAAGGTAAATCTCGGATTCTCAGCTGCATTTGTTTTCCTTGCAGTTGTACTTATGGCAGGAATCTTTGGCTTAGCCGGCGCTGTTGTGGCTGTGCCTTTGTTTGCAGTCGCGTACATATTCATCAAAGAACTTGTTGATAACAGACTTTCCAAAAAAGGAGAGTCAACCGAGCTTGCCGATTATGCGTCAAATGACAAGGACAGGGAAATCATCATTGCGGATGAGGAGCACAGGGCTAAAGTATCCGAAGCCTTCAACAAGAAATCCGAAGAAGAAAATACTGAAAAACAAAAAAAGAAATTTAGAAATCCATTTAAAAAGAAAAAAGATGAATAAGAACATGTTTTCGGTGTCACATGACACCGATATGTTCCCGTAGCTCAGCAGGATAGAGCGGTCGCCTCCTAAGCGACAGGCCGCTGGTTCGAATCCAGTCGGGAACGCCAGAATCGACCGGACTCGTAATCGAATTCGGTCGATAATTGTTTTTGAGCGAACTGCCCATTTCTCTTTACAGGTGTGCTAATCTGGGATATACTTTTTGTTGGTAGAACATTATATGTTTTCTAAGCAAAAGAGGTGTTGTAACATGACTTATGATGAATTGAGAAAAAAGACAAATGTCGGGTGGAACACATGGTATTCTTCGTCAATGTTGTCTCATGTTCTGTTGCCTTATTGCTTAAGCGTCAATTTGGGTTTTTACAGCCCCATCGAGAAAAAGGTAATCAATAACGTGAACTACTCGGCAATTGAATAACCGAGCATCCAGAGCCCGGCAAAGCCGGGATGGCGGTGGGTCCATGCCACCACTACTGCTGCCATAGGCTACGCAGCTACCTTGATTATTGTTGTATTAGATAACCCTTTTTGATTGAGTGTTCGTATAATTCCTTCTTGTTGGAAATACAAACGCATAATGTTATACGCACCTACACTGTCGGCATTCCATACTGCATGTCCATCCTGGTATAAGCCTCTGTTGATTCTCTTTTCCGGTGTTGCGGATACCTTCTGTACAATACTACAGTTGGGACTGCACTGACTTGAATAACACTCTTTGACTCTCTCCATGGATATACCGAAAAGACCCAATTTGTACTCGAGAATATCTGTGATTATTTTATACGGCAACGCATGCAGTTCTTGATTGACTCGATCACCCTTGTCGTTGTCTTCGCGTATTCCGGTCAAATCTCCAATAATCACAGTATTGATATGATTTGTAGTGCAATAGTCAGCAATCCATCTTGTGA
>JAILLB010000031.1 GCA_024693345.1 Clostridiales bacterium | reverse complement strand
AACGCATACGGGAAGAAGAGGTGATGCCTTTTCACGGACGATTATGCCGTCTTGAAACTCCGGAATAGCTGCCGCCTGGAAATCAAAAACAGTTTGCTCCTTATATGAAAGAAAGTTCTTAAATGAAAACTGACAGATCATTGTCAATTACTCCTTCATCATTTTTCTACCACTATTTTACAATATTATAGCACTTTTGTCAATATATAAATGTGTTTTAGCAGATTTTTTATGCAATATTCCGTTTATAAGTGATTTGTGGGATTATAAATGGTGCGCAAAATTGCTTTCACGCACCACACTCACTTAATCTTCTTTTACAATACTCTTTCCTATCTTATATACAGTCCCCGCTCCGAGAACAAGAATTATGTCTCCTTTTTCCGATTCGGTTCTCGCCATTGATACGGCACTGTCGTAAACAGGTGCGTAGCACGCTCCTTTGATGTCCATGGACATCTTCTCCGAACTCATGCCGAGATCATCCGTCTCCCTTGCTGGATAAATGTCTGTCAAAATGACGCTGTCCGCCATAGATAAAACTCTGATGAATTCGTCATACAGGGCTTTGGTTCTTGAATACGTGTGAGGCTCAAATACAACAATGACCTTTTTCTTTGTCATGGTCCTTGCGGTGTTTATAACAGCCTCAATTTCCGACGGGTGATGTGCATAATCTATATACACAAATGCTCCGTTGTATGAGCCCATGTATTCAAATCTTCTCTTTGTGCCTTCAAAGTCACTTAGAGCATCAATTGCTTCTTCGGTTCCTACTCCGCACGCATCAGCTGCCGCATATGCTGCCAGCGCGTTATATATATTGTGTTTGCCCGGAACCGTGAGTTCGATTGTTCCTTCGTTCAAACCGTTTTTGTGGATTTCAAAAGTGTAGTATCCGTTCTTCTGGGTGAAATTGGATGCCAGGTAGTCAGCATCCCTGTTGTACATGCCGAATGTGACAGAGAAAGGAAGTCCCTTTGACATGTCCAAAAGTCTTTCATCATCTACATTAAGTATTACGACCGGATTCTTTTCCTTATTTACATATGGGAGCTTGGAGAACTCATCAAAAGATTTTGTTACTTCTTCAACACTGTCGAAATAGTCGGCATGATCGTAGTCAATATTGAGAATGACGGACACTGTGGGTTTAGTGTGAAGGAATGAGTTTTTGTATTCGCATGCTTCATACACGAACACTTCTCCTTCTCCGAATCTGAATGACCCGCTCATCTCGTCTGTCTCTGCCCCCGACATGACAGTCGGATCAATTCCCGACTTGATAAGAATGTGGGAGAGCATCGATGTGGTTGTGGATTTTCCGTGACAGCCAGAAATTCCGATTCTTATCTTGTATTTGCTCATGAGATATCCGAGAAGATCTGCTCTGTAGATAAGGGGAATCTTCTTTTTCAGATCTGCCTGTATCTCAGGGTTGTCCGGATTAATTGCCGCGTTATATACAACTGCCTGGGCATCTCCGAGATTCTCTTCGGCATGACCGTACTTGACATCAACACCCATTGCTATGAGTTTTTTGGTGAAGTCGCCTTCACTGATGTCTGAACCCGTCACTTTGTACCCGTCTTTTTTACATGCAAGAGCCAAAGCATACATATTGACACCGCCTATACCTATAAAGTGTATATTGGTGACTTTTTTCATTATTTCAGGTACTTTGTTGTTCATGTCATTCCTTCTTTTTCTTATTCTTGACTGCATTATACTTGCTTTTTTTTATAAAAGCAATAACAAAACTTGACACGGGAAGGATAAGTATATATAATGGCACTACTTTACTCATGAAGGGTGAACAAAATGACTCAAGACAACGTAAAATTATTGATAAAATCTCAGCAGACAGATATAGACGACCCGGATCCTTATGTAATTGAACTGACAACAGATGGTAAAATCCTGGATGACGGTGAAAAAGTGGTGATAAAGTATGACGAATATGTTGAAGAAGACTCAAGCAATGTTGCTCACACTTCCCTGACATTTTCAAAGGACAAACCGGGAATTGTGACACTGTCAAGATCCGGTGCAGTTCAGTCATCATGTGTTTTTTCCAAAGGTGAAAGACACAAAATGCTCTACACTCTAGATGTTGGTACAATTGAATTCGGTGTACACACAAGAAATCTGGAGAATACAATAAAGAACAAGAGCGGCAACATACGTATGAAGTATGACACAGAAGTAAGAGGTTCTGTTGTAAGACAGTGCGATTTCAAAATAACGGTTAAATCATAAAAGATGATTCCTTATCAGCTAAGAGTTTTATTCAACAAAAAAGGGCTAAAACTATGGCAGAGATACTTGTGTTGGTATCACTGCCATGTGCTTTTGTTATATGAATTACAAATATGAACCAATCAGTCTCAGCATACTTGATGAATTTTCAATTGAATAATCCGATAGCTTCTCACCTGGTCCGCTGACCCTGACGGGACGTCCGGGTTTATCAAAGACTGCAATCTCAAGAGGAACAGGATTGAGCAACAGAATCTTGTGAAATGTTTTATCTCCATCATAATCTGTCTTAAACTCTATATCTCTTCTTTTGACTCTTGGTTTTAATCCTAAGATTGTTCCAAACTTGCCTAGCGGGATAGGAGAAAAGAAGATTGCTGACTTACCATCAGAATTGAACATGACTCTTTTTCGTTTTGAATTAGTCGGGAAAAACATTATATCAAAAACATCATATTCCGTTTCAATTCTAATGTCTGTTTGTCCGGATATATAGAACAGGGTTGAATAAGGCTTAGTTAATTTGTTTACATTAACAGAACCATTTTCTTCTTTAAAGCGTTTTATTGTTCTTAAGAACTTGGCCCTTTTTTGGAAAGATCTCAATACAGGAAGAATAAGAATAACCAGAATAATACCAATGAAAACAATGGACCAATGCCAGTTGAAGTTGACTATGGCAACTATTAAAAGAACAAAGAATGCTGCATAAAGCAAGAGCATCAAGATAACAAAGATAACGGAGACAAGTTTAGATATGTCTCGGAGCGTTTTAAATGGTCTTTTCCTGTAAGTCTTCTGAGCAAAGATCAGATTACTATCGTAATTCCAGTCTATTTTGTCTTTTGGGACATAAACATTTCCATCAGCTTTTGACATGACTATCCCCTCCCTTTCATAAATATTATAAATGTAAAACAAAGTAATAGCAATCTCGTTTTACACCACTCTGATTTGTCTTGTCGATGGCATATCTTTCCAAACAGTACCATCAGCTATGTAATACCTTCTGTCTGTATCTCCATCTATTTTATGATAATCTACGACAAATACCTGACCAAGCTTAATATCCATTGGCGGATAGTTGTTGTACGGAAGAACATCCTGAAGTTTTTCGAATTTGTCAAAATCCGTACCGCAATCACAGAGTCTCCAGAATTCTCGCTTTGTCGCATAATCTGACCAAGACGACATATCCTGATTGCCAAAGTACTCAGCTGAGTATTCTTTTCCATTGATCGTCATTCTATCTATTCTTATGGGTTCCATGAAAGACATCACTATTTCAACCGTTGACGGCATATTTTTCCATACTGTTCCATCCGGTGAACTACTCATGACTGAAGTCACGAGCTTCGTGAAGGGCTGAATTATCTTCGCCCGAACACAGGGTGGACACGCACCCGCTATTCCTTGTTACAGGAAATACGTTTTTGTTTTCTTTCATTTCTCCGTTTTCTCCTAATTGTTCACAACAGATGGATTTAAATCTGAAAATTTACAAATGGATATGGTTTTTGTTAGGTAGGAGAAATCTTGGATATTGTCAAAGATTCTTTCATTTGCTTTTCTTCCAATATTCATTGAGCCATTCACATCAGCATTGATGAGAGTTCCATTTCCGGATCTATACAATCCACGCTTGATACGTCTACCTGAGAATTCAACTTCTTCAGTATTATTTAATGTTTCTGGTATTGTATCATTATCCAGAAAACTTGCTTTTGACGTGTAACTCTCTTCCTGGTCAAATACTTTTACAGTGTAGTTTCTTGATACTGAATGCAGAATGGAAATGAACCTGGAATGAGGTATGTTCACAAACTCCTGATTGTTCTTGTGTCCTATGTTAACTTCCTGTTTCCATCCGGTATTCTTACCAACAATCAGGTAATTGAGGTTTCTTTCGGTCATTGTCCTGAATACATAATGTGCAATCTTGTAGAATGTATCTGTTAAGAATGCATCACGTTTTCTTGACAAAGCATTCATTTGCTTTGTTGTCTTCGTATGGAAAGTCTTTAGATCATGTCCAAGCATTTGTATACTGCGGAGCTTTGACATTTGTTTGTTGTACCACTGGTTTGCAGATACCAATACTTCGCCCTTGACTATAATGGGTGTATTCCCCTTATTGTCTGTTATGGTTGCAAAGTTTCGGATCCCTGGATCCAGCATGGCAACACCAGCTTCAGATGGTATGTCTTTGACATTATTACACAATGTGTCTTCATTACACTTGATTCCATCATCTGTTACAATCTGAATCCGGTATATACCACAGTATGGAACAACTCTAACTTCAATGAGTTTATCTCCAAAGTGCGGGAGATTTGATACATCAAGTTTTTCCTTGCATTTTGGAAAACGAAGATAACCATTCTGTATTTTGCAAGCAATATTGCTCAAAGTTACAGTCTTATGGTCGG
>JAILLB010000021.1 GCA_024693345.1 Clostridiales bacterium | reverse complement strand
GATACCCAGCCTTTAACGTCTTTGCCTTCGCCGTTATGAAGGATTCTCATCACCTTCATAATGTTCTTTTCAGCAAGTTGTTCGCATTGAACTGTCCTTCTGGCTACGAATCTGTAGTCATCGGGAGCAAGAACACCTGAGTCCATCGAATTTACATTGAGGTAGGTCTTGTACCCAAGTACATCTTCGTCAGGCAAGCCTTTTACTATTTTGTAGAACATCTCTAACGGAACTATTTTATTTTCCAGAAGCTGTTCCACCGGATTTCTGTTCTGTGCCACTTGAGTTCCCTCCTCCCGATTATTCTCTCATAACCGCCAAAGGGCTCTTTTTGCGGTTTTTGGACAAACAAAAAAGCCAACCCGTTATCAAACTCATTACTGAATTGCAACTGGCTGACTCGTTAAGTCCCTATAGCTTTGCGTCGTAACTTCGCAGTTACTTTGCCCTTTATTCAATTATGAATTGCAACTGGCTGACTACTCGTGAGTCCCTATAGCTTTGCGTCGCAACCTTACGATTGTTTTGCCCTTAAATTCGATGAACCTTTCTCGGTTCATGCAAGATTTTACATTCTTTTAAAGTATTTGTCAAGCACTTTTTTTATTTTTTTCGACTTTTTTTGCAATTCGCAATATTTTGTGGCCTTATTTTATAAATAATCACAAGATATTGTGGTGCCTCTCTGGACCAAGATCAAAAATTGAGAGATCTGAAACAAAATTTTCGGAGATTTTTTCAGATTTCAGATGTATTATTTCCCACCCCGATCAGACAAAAATTCAGGCGTATATACTTTTTCGCGCGTAATATAATAAAAATATTTGCACCCGTTTCCATTAATATATACTTTCGTTTGCCAATTGTCAACCTTTAAATCCGCTTTTATATATGGTATAATACCAACATCAACTTAGAATATTCACCTTACTTGAGAGGGGTCAACATATAATGAAAACAAACAAATGGATAAAGAGACTCATCCCTATATTGGTCATATCCTTGATTGCAGCGGCAACTATTATATTTGTCAATGCAGCATCAAGTGACATCCGCACGAGCAACAACGGACTGTACAAATACACCCTGGATGAAAATAATGGAGCAATTCTTGTCTCCTATTCAGGAAGTGAAACTTATCTTACACTCAACAGACTCGATGGCAGATATCAGATAGTTGCTATCAACAGTGGTGTCTTTGCGGGCAATGAGTCTCTTGAAACAATTGAACTTTACCCTTCAGTAAAAACAATCGGTGCAAGTGCTTTTGAAGGATGTACTTCCCTTACAACCATCACTTTCCATGGTAATTCCAATCTCGAAACAATTGGTGCTTATGCATTTAACGGATGCACATCACTTTCAAATGTATCTCTCCCCTCTTCGGTCAAATACATTTACCAGAATGCATTTGCAGGCTGCAGCAGAGTCATAATTGACTTAGCAAACACCACAGCTCTGGAATACATAGGAGATTATGCATTCTCGGACACTGGTAACACGGGAAAAGACCTCGTTGTTAAGATTCCTGCTTCTCTAAAGACAATAGGAATGAATGCCTTCTTCAACTGTTATGATATCGTATCATTTGAAGTTGATCCCGCAAACGAAAACTATGCTTCAGTAGATAAGATCCTTTATTCAAAAGACCTTACAACTCTTGTTTCAATACCTTGTTCACTAGACCCTGCAGATAAAAAAATAGTGGTACCGTCTGGAGTTACCACAATCAACCAGGGAGCTTTCTCAACAAATGAACATATAACAGAAGTAGTGCTCCCTTACACACTCAAAACTATAGGCGGAAGTGCATTCTACATGTGCACTGCTCTGAAGACCATAAACATCCCTGAGAGTGTTGAGAGCATCGGAAGCTATGCATTCCTTTATTGCGTCAGCTTAAAAAATATAGAATTTCCGGACAATCTCACCGATCTTGGACTATACCTTTTCAGAGGCTGCACATCCCTGACATCGGTTCACCTGCCATCTACACTCAAGGAAATACCAATAGGCTTATTTGACTCATGCACTAAACTGAAAAATGTTGAAATTCCGTCAAGAGTTGAGATAATTAACCAGTATGCTTTCAACTACTGCACATCATTAGAAGAAATAGAAATTCCGGAAAATGTAAAAGAACTGGGAGACGCAGCCTTCAGAAACTGCAGCTCCATGACAAGTATAGATTTAAAGAATGTTGAAAAAATCGGTAATTTCTGTTTTGAAAAATGTACATATTTGAAAACAGTCACAATGCCTAAGATAACAAAAGTCGGTGCATTC
>JAILLB010000125.1 GCA_024693345.1 Clostridiales bacterium | reverse complement strand
TTTTCAGAAGACAGTATTTCCTCCGAACAATCCCTTCTGACCACGATAGAATCACCGGACACGTCTCCGGGATCCGACACTTCAATGGTCTTAAGCCATAACAGATCGTTCAGGACGGCATCTTCGTCGCTCTTTAAAATGACGAGCGACAGTTTTTTCATCTTACTGATCATTGATTCCTTTTAGGACCTCATCTACTGCTCGGTCGAAATTGAGTTTTGCTTTTTCTGAAATCTCAACCGACTCTGATTCAGCCCTTTTCTCAGCCTCCTGTTGTGCTACTTCGGTTTCTTTTGAAATTTTCTTTCTCTCGGAAGAAATGTATTTCAATGCTTCGGACTGCGCTTCATATATTTCATTCTGAGCTTTTATTCTTGCGGCGGCTATTTCTTCTGCCTGTGCTCTGGAAACTGCTTCTTTTTTGTCTTCAGCTGCCTTCTCTGCACTCTTAATACGCTCAATTGCATTCTCTGCCATTTCAATAATTCCTTCCTAATACAATTTTAATTTTATGAAATTATATCACATATGTGTGGTGCGTTCAATGAAAATCGACTAGGGTTCGGTGAAAAGTCTCACTGCTGCTGGATATTCAGTCCTTCGAAATTTTGTCCATCACATTTTTCCGGTCATTTTGGGGGTCAAATCACACATTTTTCCAAAAAAAGAAGTGCCTTTCAGCACTCCTTTGGGGTATTTGCAATGTGTTAATCCTTGTCCACAGGTTCCATATAATTGACTGTAATGCTTGTGTTCATCCCTATAATGTCGTAAATAACGGGCTTTGCAAAATGAGGAATATTCACGACCGTAAGGTTTTCACAGTACACTACTGAACCGCTTATGGTGTTGACCACAAATACGTCGCTTCCTATTGAGGCAACTCCGATCGGGAATGTGAACTCCCTTATTGCATTGCATGCGCCGAATGCACCGCTCTCGATTACAAGAAGAGTGGACGGAAGTCTGAATGTCCTGAGTACTGAACAGTAGTTGAATGCGTTCTGTCCTATGAATGTAAGACCTTCATTGAAGTGGATTGTCGTCAGTTTTTCCCAGTATGAGAAAGCATTCTGGTATATTGTTGTAACTGAAGCCGGGATTGTTAGTTCTTCTACCTGCTGCAGTCTGAAGAACGCCTGGTCGCAGATTATTTCAACCGTGCTTGCAATGCTTACCGAAGTGACTCTGTTTGAAGCGTACCATCTGGACATACTGTAGGAGTTGAGCCCGGAAGCCAGCGCCTTTTCTTCTGTGTCATAGTAGTTGGCTACGTTCCATCCGGTAACTGCACTTCCCGCCACCATGCGAACGCCTTCAGGCACTACTATTGATGTCGCACCTTTCGGTATATTTACGCCCAAAAGAACATTGTCTACAACGAGGTAAGAAGGCTCAGCTTCGTCATATTTGTGGCTGTCCCAGAATGAATTGAGAAAGTTCGTCTGGAAGAAGGCATCTGTTCCTATGTATGTAAGCTCGCTTGTAAACTTGACATCTTCCGCCTTCATGCCACCGCACCCGTAGAATGCGTTGACACCTATCATCTTGAGGTTCGGGCAGTCAGCTATGCTTATGTGTGTACCGCCTGACTCATTGACGTGGAAAGCATCTGCGCCTATTGTTTCAAGAGTTGACGGCAGCTTTATATCTTTAAGGTATGAGCAGTAATAGAACGCACCTGCGTTTATTTCCGTTACGCCTTCAGGTATTTCTATTGATGTGAGCAGATTTGTGTACTTGTATCCGTACTTTGAGTTGTATCCTGCAGATTCATCCACACCTGCGTTTTCAAACGCGCTTCCTGCAATGGACTTTATTCCCTTTCCGGACAGGTCAACGGTTCCGTCCACGGGTTTCTGATTGCACTTAAGCAGTACTCCGTCACCAACTATTACGAGCGGATCTTCTGTCAGTTCCTCTATCCAGGGTGTGTTGAGGAATGCATATGAGGAAATGGACTTGACTGTTGAACTGATTGTTACACTTACGAGTTTTTTGCAGTCGGCAAAAGCAGCGCCTCCGATTGATTCAAGACCTTCAGGTAAAACAATGGATTTTATCTGACACTGGTTGAATGCATATGAGCCGATGGATTTGAGTTTTGTGCACTCGGAAATATCTACTTTGTCAAGGGAAATGCATGATGCAAATGCTTCTGAATCTATGCTTTCAATGTTTTTCGGGAAATTGACTTTGGAGAGAAGCGAACATCCTGCAAAAGCGGTGTGGCCTATGGCTTCAAGAGTCTCAGGCAAGGTTATTTCTTCCATGGCATAATTGCACACGAATGTGTTGCCGAATATGTCAGTAATCTTGGTAACTTCGAGGTTTATTTTTTCAAGTGACTCGCAGTAGTAGAAAGCAAATGAGCCTATTGACTCAACGTTTTCCGTAAGCACAACTTCTTCGAGGTTTTTGCACCCCGCAAAGGCGCCTGAAGATATGGTCTTTACGCTGTCGCTCAATACAACTTTCTTTATTTTGGTATCGCCTGAAAAGCAGCCTTCCCCGATTTCGACAATGCCGTCGGCAATTGTGTATACACCTTTTTCGTCAGCCATTCCGACGCATCTGGACAGTGTCTGCTCCTTTATAACAAGAACAGACTCCTCGTTTGTCTCAGTGAAATCGTCTATATTGACTCCGCTCTCATTGCACGAAACTGCAATGAGTACCAGTACAGCGGCCATTAGTACAGCCAATATCTTCTTGCGCATAGTTTTCCCTCGCACGTTTGAATTAAAATACGTATTTATTATACTTTTTTCCTCCTGTCATGTCAATTACGGGGCATGGAAAGAAAAAAGTTGCAAAACCGGGCGGGATGGTATATAATCTGGTCAACACATCCGATTGCAAGTCGGATTTCTTCTACAAAACACAAAAAAACAATAGCCAATTTGACACAGTCCTAACTGTGTGTTTTGCTTTTTGCATTTTTTAAATTTTTACGAAAGGACCCTGTTTAATCAGGGAATATTATGCCCAAAACTAAGAATAAGAAATTAAGAATAATCCCATTAGGGGGACTGGATGAGATAGGAAAGAACTGTACCGTCATTGAGTGCGGAGACGAGATGATAATCGTCGACTGCGGTATGGGTTTTCCGGATGACGACATGCTCGGTATAGATATAGTCGTACCGGATTTCACTTATCTCATTGAGAATAAAGACAAAATTAAAGGACTGCTTCTGACTCACGGCCATGAAGACCACATCGGAGCTGTTCCATATCTTCTCCAGAAGATAAATGTCCCGATATACGCAACAAAACTGACTCTCGGAATACTCGAGAGAAAACTCAGCGAAATTGAACTGGATTATGTTCCGGAACTCAACATAGTGAGAACAGGCGACAAATTCAATTTAGGTGAATTTGAAATAGAATTCATCCATGTTAACCACTCGATTGCAGATGCCGCTGCCATTGCAATAAAGACTCCTCTTGGACTCGTTGTACACTCAGGAGACTTTAAAATAGACAGCACACCAATCGATGGTCAGATGATAGACCTGACGCGTTTCGGTGAACTCGGAAGAGAGGGTGTCAAACTCTTCATGTGTGAGTCAACCAACGTCGAAAGACCGGGATTCACACCATCAGAGAGAAAAGTAGGAGATTCACTTGTAAGATATTTTGACGAGTACAAAAACAAGAGGATTATAATAACAACTTTCTCGTCAAACGTTCACAGAGTTCAGCAGATTATAAACATATCCATAAAGTACGACAGACACGTTGCCATCATAGGCAGAAGCATGCTTAATGCGGTTTCAGCTGCACTTCAGTACGGATATATGCAGATTCCGGACGGAATCCTGATAGAACAGAGTGAAATAAACAAATTCCCGCCCGAAAAAGTAACAATTATCTCAACAGGCAGCCAGGGCGAACCAATGTCAGCTCT
>JAILLB010000070.1 GCA_024693345.1 Clostridiales bacterium | reverse complement strand
GCACATCACGACGATGTGTCCTTGTGAACTACCCACCACCTGTTTACACTGAGGTGGGGGCTTCATAGATGATTTGCATCATCCAATCTTTTTTACTCTTCGATGCAGGTATCCCCACAAGCATAAGGAGTCTAGCCCCGGTGTCCCGACCGGTTATTTTTTTCTTATTTACGTGATCTGTGTCTGAACTCAGATCTACGCTTTGCTCTCATTTCCGACTGCTCTTCTACAATTTTATAGCTTTCTCCAACAAACTCGCTTCATTACTGCCGATAATTATACAACTTCGTATTTTTAATCTCAATATCTTGAGTTGTATTTCTTGTGTGTTTCGTAATCCTTTTTGCACTCTTTCTCACAATTCATCTCGCCTCCTATAGAGGAGGGAGACTTCTTGCTGAGTGCTTGTTAAAAACAGTGTCCCCATCACCGAGTGGTGACGGGGACGAGATAATTCAACTTATCTAATTATCCTTGACTGCCCATTAAGCTTGTTCAAGATAGCTCTTGTATGTGTCAAGCTGTTCCGGAGTAGAACCGAAGATGATATAGTCAACTTTTACGTTCATACCAGATTTAATGTTTGCACGTGTATCGCAAGCCTGAGAAACTGCATCTTTGTAAGCCTGGATTTGATCTGCTGGTGTTTCACCAAATTCACTATCTGCGTAACCATATGTGAGAAGACCGCAGAAGAGGTTGAACTCGAGAGACTGGAAGCTCTGTCCTTTACCCCAAGAAATGTTACCGCCGCCCGGATCACCTTTTTCAAATACATAAGCTTTGTAATCGAACCAGTTGTTAAGGTTGATTGTAGCGCCGCTTGTTCTGTTAGCACTATGTCCACGGCCTGAAGCCAATCCTGAATGGAGGAACATATCATATGTGTATACGCCCCATTCTTCTGAAGCTGTGCATGTTCTTCTCAAATCTGTTGATGAAGTCGGTTCGCCGCCCTGGAGATAGAGGTTGCCCATTACACATGTTGTGAAGTAGCTGCCATCTGAGTCTCTTCTGAATCTAACACTCCAAATGTTGTTTGTGGTGTTGTTTGCGATTCTGATACGCATGTACTGATGTCTGCCTTCCCATACCGGATTAGCAATATTTTCAAGTGACTTGAAAGGAACTGATGAGTATGTACCATAACCGATTACGATGTTGTCATCGAAATCAAATGTTACGAGGTCGTTGAAGATGAGAGCGAATCTCAAGTTTTTCTGACCAAAAGCTTCTGTGAAAGCATTTGAACTGTCATAATTAGCAACAGTGTAGATGTCCCAGTAGTCATCATAGAAGTCGATATACAGACAAGCTGTATCATAGCTGAGTGCGCTGACAAGGTAATCATGGCTTGTTAAACCATTATCTTCAGCATATGTTTTTTTACCGAAGTCGAAACGTGCGAACACAGGGAGAGATGTTGTCTCGATTGTTGTTGTAACTTCTTCAGTTGTTGTTGTAACTTCAGCAGTTGTTGTAACCGCTTCTGTTACTGTTGTAACTTCAGCAGTTGTTACTTTTTCGGTAGCTGTTGTTGTAGCAGCAGTTGTTGTTTCGGTAACAGTAGCTGTTGTTGTTACAGTAGCCTGAGTTGTTGTTGTGTCTGTCTTAGCTGTTGTTGTCTCTTGTGCCTTGGCAGTGGTTGTGGCCTCGGTCTGATCAGCTGTAGTAGTTGTCTTTGATTCATTACCATTACAGCTTGCAAGAATAGCCAATACAGATACGACCATCAAAACAGACAGAAGGATTGATAAGAATCTCTTCATAGTTGATGTTCTCCTTTTAATATATATATTAAAGAATTCTTTTAGATGATAAATATGGGTATAGTTCCACAAATATCATCCTTGCAAAATTCTAACATCAAAACCTCGGAAAGTCAACAATGGTGAGCTTTTCCGAGGTTGTTTTGTACAAAGTTATTAAATAAGCATATATATTTTTGTATATTATGACACTTGTTTCTTTTGCTGTTTGTCCTTGTCTTCTCCGTCTGTTTTGTATCCCGGCATATTCTTAAGCATTCCATTTGTTTTTTCAACCATGTTGTCCGGTATTTTTCTTTCAAACGGGAAAGAGTCAGCATTAATGATGGTGTTCATAACTTCGACAATGAATTTTCCGGTTGATTCAAGAGATTTTGCAGTTATTCTAGACAGTGTGTCATGTCTGCAGTGAATCTGAGTTGTTCCAGCAGCAGCCTGACGATAGAAATTGACAGCGGGGACGCCTTTCCAAGCAAAGGGCATTCCATCTGAAGGATATGTATCCTGGTACACTGTGGCTACATGTCCATGGACTTTTGCATAGTAGTCTATCGCATGGATGATTTTATCTTCACCTGTAATTCTGACTATATCTTTTCCCAATACCGGGCCTGTCATATCGACATTACAACACAGCCTTGTCTTTTTGATTTCTTCTTCATGCTGTTCGACAAAGTTTCTGCTCCCGTATATTCCTCTTTCTTCAGAACCGCAGAAAACAAATCTAAGAGATCTTCTCGGAGGATTCTTAAGATAATAACGGAGCATTTCAAGGTTGTTTACAGTTCCGGAACCATTGTCAAACATTCCGTGGCTGAACACAACAGAGTCATAATGTGCAGTTACAGATATGATTTCGTCAGGGAATTTAGTTCCGGTGACAAATGTTGTTACGTTTCTGGATTTTGCCGTTGTTTCGTTTTGGCTGAGGGTAAGTCTGACTTTCTTTACACCTTTGTCGACAATAGCAACTGCATCGTTGACGTGTATACACACGCCTGGAATAACACCATTGACAATTTGTTGTTCACGCAGCATTCTTTCTTCAAGATCAAATGTTCCTTTTTTATCAAGGTAGTGACCGCATACACCGATAAAACCAACAGCGCCTGCCTTTATTAGCTTTTCAAATGTTTGGGCATTGACTCCGCCAACAAACAGAACAATTTTTCCTTGTATGTTCTGCAGAGACAAATCATCAAAACTTTCAAGATATTTCAACTCCGCCTCAATACCATCTTTCGCTGCGTTTCCTGAAAAACCATATCCGGTTGCTTCGTATTCTTTATTGAATGGTTTCAAAGCTTCGAGCTTCACCTTTTCTATAGTGTAGAAGGGAACATCAAATGTTTCAATGACCGGTTCGGCTCCGAGTTCCTTGATTTTCCCGGCGATGAAATTTGCTGCTTTTTCTTCACCTTCGGTTCCTGACAATCTTACGTAGTCAATTGCCTTTAGATTCTCAACCATTCTTTTTCCTGAAATATCCATATTTTCCCCCAAAAATGTTTATTGTGCTTATTTCTTATTGGATTTGGCTCCTGCTCGTCTTATTATTACAACATATCTCACCATGAAGACTGCAATTGCAAGAACAACAATTGAGATAATAGTAATCAAGGCAACTTTGGATGTCATTATTTCGACCAGCGAATGCCACAGTTCTTTTGATGAACTCAAAGGTGCATCAATATTTGAGACCAGATTGCTTTCACCTAAATACTGGTTTTTGTAATACACTTTGACTTTTCCTACGCATTGTCTTTTGACAATTGGAGCAGTGAGCGTTTCTTTTTCAGGCACCAGTTCCGTTCTGATGTCTGTTTTGTCATAGTCAACCGGAAGAAACGAATAGAAATCGCTTTCACATGATACTGAAACCTGATTTCTGACTGAACATAACTCTACCGGAAGTGAACCCAAAATTACTGATGAGTCCAAAACCTTGTATATCGAATATGCGTTTTTACACCATTTTATAAGAGCGTTTGCGTCGTAATACACGTTTATGTTGTTAGAATCATCGCAGTTCATGCAAACGATTATGTACTGGAAAGATCCACTCTTTGGTGATGTCACAAGACACCAATTTGAATCATCTGTGTAACCAACCAAGATTCCACTTGCATCGGTGTTATAGTATTTGGCTGTAGTACCCGATGAAATCAGGTAATTTCTTGTGAAAACCCTTTTTGATTCACTTATATCTGTCGGAGATGTATTGTACGCACGTGTGTTGCATATGTCCATAAAACCGTCCATGGTGTACGCATATGCGGAAATGACAGCAATATCATACGCGGTTGTATATGCCCCGTTTCCGTCAAGACCGGTCGGACAAGTGAAATGAGTTGATGTGGCTCCGATTTCTGTTGCTCTCTCATTCATTGTTTGGGCAAAAGCGGTGATAGAACCGGAAATGGCTATTGCAAGAGCATTTGCGGAGTCATTTGCACCAGATATAAGCATGGAGTTAATAAGATCCTTTGCAGGAACCTTTTCTCCTGCTTTGACATCAAGTACGGTTGTTTTGTATATACCTTTTAGCGCATCTGAAGATATTTCTATCAATTCTTCAGGATTATTTTTATAATATTCCATCGCAATGATGGCTGTCATAATTTTTGCTGTCTGCCCTGGAGATACTTTTTCTGACTCATGTTTTCCGTAAACCATCTTATGGTATTCTACATTGAACACACAGGCATTGCGTGCATAAAGACCATCAGAAAAATCTTCGGCACTTGCAGCAACAATTGTGAAAACAAAAATCAGCAAGGCAAACAATAAGCAAAACAGTCTATTGACTTTCATGGTTATTACATATGCAAGAGGCGTAAGTTCTTGCATTTTCTATGTCTTTGTGAATTTGACTAACAAGTTCATCTATTGAAGAAAATCTGGTCTCCGGTCTGAGAAAATCATGAAACTGAACGTCGACTATTTTCCCATAAAGCCATCCGCTATAATCGATAATATGAGTCTCACAGTTTACAACAGTTGTAGATGGATCAATCGTGGGTCTTATGCCTACATTTGACACACCGATATGCTTTTTTCCTTCAACTTTGCAGGTGCACACATACACTCCGTGCTTTGGTATTGCATAATATTCAGGAAAAACTTGATTTATGGTCGGAATCCCGATTTTTCTGCCGAGTTTTCTTCCTTCTGTAACAGGGAGTTTAATGGAGAACGGATGACCCAAAAATCTATTTGCTTCTTTTATATTACCTTCCTCAATGTATCTACGTATGGCGGAAGAACTTACTACAGTTCCGTTTTCCAAGATTACAGGATCAACAATTGTGGCACATGCCCCGGAATCTTCGAAATACTTTTTAAAATCCATTTCTGTTCCGGATGCGTTTTTTCCAAATCTGAAATTGTATCCACACACTCCGTGTCTTACATGATACCCATCGAACAGTATTTTTGTAACAAAGTCTTTCGGGCTGATATTTCTGACACAAAGAAAATCTTCCAATATGGCGTAATCTATGCCTGCAAGAGCAAACTGTTCGAGTTTCTGATCAACAGAAGTAAGTCTTTTTGCACTTGAATCACCCATACATATTCTTGGATGAAGTTTAAAAGTCCAGGCGGCACTACTGGTTGCACCACATAGGTTTTTCGCCTCATTGAGTAGTTTCTGGTGGCCAATGTGAACTCCATCAAAATTACCGACCGCACAAGATAGAGTCTGTCCAATATTCAATTTTGATTCTCTTCCTGTTTTTAAATCGATAATCATTTATGTAGTCCTTCGGTTTTAGAATATTACGAAACTAGGGTTGTTCCTTTGTGATTTTTTCCGTTTTCAAGTGTTTTTTTCTTTCATACATTTTCTGATCTGCACGATCAAAAATCATTTGATACCTCTCATCTTTTTCGGGATTGTACTCTGCCAGTCCGCTTGAAACTACCACTAGGCTTCCGTTGTTCTGATTTTCTTCAATCTGGTTATCAAAGGCAGCAAGAAGGTCGTATCTGTTTTCATAGTCACTTCCTTCGATGAAGGCGACGAATTCATCGCCTCCTATCCGGTAGACAGGACTATGAGTAAAGTAATAGCAAATAATCCGACTTGCTTCCTGGATGCACTTGTCTCCGACGTTGTGACCATTGGTATCGTTAATCAACTTTAGATTATTGAGGTCAAAGATTATTACTCCAAATGCTGACAACAATCCGTCTCGGATTCTTCTGTCTACATTTTCTTTTGCTTCCTGATAAGCATGGATACTTTTGACCCCTGTAAGCGGATCTGAAAATGCTTTATTTCTAACCGTGCCTATTTGAATGCTGTGCTCTATTCGCTCATCTTCGGTTATGAAGGAATGAATAGTACAGGTGGTTATTAGACATCCTATTGCGTAGAATGGGAGAACGGCATCAAACGTTTGCAGAACTATGAATGCAGTCATTATAGTGCCCGAGACACCAATCGTCATATGATGAAGTCTTGCTTTTCCTTCGACTTTTGAAGCAATGATTAATGTATAAAGCGCCCCATCCTATATCCACGACATAGAAGAGCATAACACTAATCAAAAAACGTTTGTACTTTTTGTCAGAAGATGATTGATTCCGATTCTTTTTGGCAATCAGAATATCACGGTTGATGATAAGCGTTATTAGCAGAGATAATATGCCAAAACTCGAGTAATACATGCCTATTTTTCCTAATTGGATGGTTGAAAGATGTGTTTGAAAGAATCAATGAAAGTGACTCATAATAAACATAGAGTCATTTTATAATGAAATAGCAAAAAAATCAAGATTTGATATTCCACCACAACAACGATGATATTCCACCACAACAACGATGATGAACAACACTCGCCAAAAATGCGATTTGAATTGTGTATTTATTGACAAAACCGCCAAAAGTAATATAATATATATTTACAATGAATTAGCAATTTAATGATGGCTATTGCCTGATTGGAGATATTAATCATGAACAGAAAGCATATAATCGCAATCATAGCTGCAGTAATCAGCATCTTGTTTGTTTTGAGTTGCAATTGCTTTGCATTTTCATTTAATGATGATGTAAATGCGACTGAAAAAGTCGGAGTAGTACCAAATGTTTCAGTGAACTTTGACTCAAAGCTTTCTGTTGCAACATTGACAATCACAATACCTACAAATTCAAATGTGTACGAGTCCAAGGTGTGCGGCGGTTATATTACAATATCGTGGGAAAAAGGTGTTCTGTCCTATTCTTCGACTAATAACACATCGATGTTTTTGAACAAAACACTGTCAGATACATCCACTGTCCTCATAGATACAAAAGAACTGTCTGATAGCATCGTATCTGTTTACATCCCTCAGAAAACAACTAATGATTTTAAGTTTACAATGACACTTGTGATGACTTTCAACGTTGCGGAAGGGATATCAGCAGGTAGAAAAACTGCAATCAGCGTTTCGGGAAAGGCATACACTTGCGGAGATAATTCAAGAGAAATAGACTTTGAAAAGACATATAATTTTGCGGTTTGCCAACATGCAAAATCTTCATGGCACACAACAATAGAGTCAACTTGTTCTGAATATGGTTTATTGACTCAGAAGTGTGACATATGCGGAACCGTATTATCTACAAAACAAACACCGAAGACAGAACATGTTTATACACATGGACCGATTGAAAGATTGTTCAAGTACCCAAGTGCAACTGAAGATGGACAGGGACAGTATGTTTGTGACGTTTGCGGTGGTGTAGCTCTTATAAAACTTCCTTCAGGATACGTGTATAGAGTGTACAACGAAAATGGTGTTTACTACGCATATAACATTGATACTGATAAACTCAATCTGTTTGAGGCAGTGGCTGAAGATGAATTCGACAACTACAAAATGAGGTATATTGTTTCTGAAGCTACTGAGGAAGACGAAGGTATCGCTCTGTATGTTTCGGAAAATGGTGATCAAATCTATATGACATACAACCTCGGAGAAGAATTCGGAAAAGGAAAATTTGTTCTGACTGAAACAGTGCCTCCGACATGCACCGAAGATGGATACAACGTCTACACAAACGATGTAACCGGAGAGACATATACTGAGACACCGGATGAGTTAAAGGCAACGGGACATAAGATGACAGAGTGGGCTACAGCTCAGGAACCAACATGTACTTCAGGCGGATTGAAAACAAGATATTGTACTGAATGTCGTTATTCCGAATCTGAAATTCTTCCGTCACTTGGCGGGCATAAATATGAATTGACCGAAGACATCCATCCAACTTGTACTGAAGATGGGCACAAAGTTTATACGTGTTCACAGTGTGGTGATTCATATACTGAAGAAGGCGAAGACTTGAAAGCGCTAGGCCACTCATGGAGCGAGTGGCAGACCATAAAGGAACCCAATTGTGTAGACAATGGTTATCAGGAAAGAAAATGTCTCAGATGTGGATTGACTGAACAGACAGTTCTTCCGGCTGATGCATCTTATCACAAATGGGGTTCTTGGCAGGTTGTTGTGGCACCGACCAGTCTTGAAGACGGATATATGGAAAGATCCTGTGAAACATGTGGCGAGAAAGAACAGATAGTAATGCCTGCCACAGGGTACACTTATAAAGTAACCAAGAACGCTGACGGCACAACAACAAAGGTTCTCGAGGAAGAAGGAATTAAACTTACATACTCATCGGACAAAAACGGCAAACTGATTGTAACCATGGAAAATAATGATGGTGTTGTTGTTATCGACGGAACGTCCGCGACAGATGTTTATTTCCTATACTGGCATCTTGAAGGGGCAGAATACAGGGAAGAAGTCAGCGAATATGCTCAGCTCCTTTCCGAAAACGGATACGGGCAGGTAATTGATGCAGTAAAATTCCTCATGTACATCGACAAGGATTACAAAACCATCGAGTATGCCAATGAGATAAGGATTAAGATTGGCGAGGGATATGACAATTCAATTCTTTCTGTATGGTATGTATCGTCTGAAGGACTCAGAATGCTCAAAAACGACTATGTCACGAAGAAAGATGGAATTATCACAATCTCCGTTGCAAAAGGAGACAAACAGACATTTGACGGAGGTATTGAAGCCGGTACGCCATTGATTATCGTGGATACAGGAAAACAGGTCAAGAATTACACACTTCCGATTGTCATGATAATCGTAACGGTTGTACTCGCAGTTGGTATCGCAGTATACGTAATTGTAAGGAAGAAAATGTCGGCTGATGAATCCGAAAACGACGATTACGAATAATTGAAAATTAACCGCATAACCAAAAATCAAAAAGATGGATTGGTTTTGCGGTTTTTTTGCGGTTTGTGGATAAAAAAATTATGGAAATAGAATTTAGTAAGTAGTATAATAATACTATAAAGTGTCGAAAAATCGGGGTGTGCAATGGATAGTTCATTACAAACGAGATACAACAGAATAAAAAGAGAACTGTTCGATATGAAATACAGCTTTCTCAATGATATGCAGAGAGATGCCGTATTTACTGTGAACGGACCATTGCTCGTCCTTGCAGGAGCAGGTTCCGGTAAGACCAAAGTGCTTACCGAAAGAATAGGCTTCATAATAAGGTATGGCAATGCATATTATGATGACAGCGTTCCAGACAATGTTAACGAAGATACAATAAAAGAACTCGAACTTCTCAAAAAAAGCGGAAAAGTGACAAGCGAAGACCTCGACCGCTTCGCAGTTGGTGGGTGCAATCCGTGGGAAATACTTGCAATCACTTTCACAAATAAAGCAGCTGGTGAGATGAAGAGCAGACTCGAAGCATTGGTTGGTGAAAAGGCCCGCGATATATGGTGTGGTACATTTCATTCGATGTGTCTGAGAATTTTGAGATCAAATTACGAGAAGGCAGGACTTGTTCCCGGATTTTCAATATTTGATGAAGATGATTCGAAAAAACTGATCAGCGCAATTATCAAAGAGTACGACATAGATGAAAAAGCTTTCCCTGTGAGAAACCTAAAAAACGATATAAGCCGTGCAAAAGATAAACTTATAACAACAAAAGAATTTGATGATGAAGTAGGCAATGACTACAAACTTCAGAAGACGTCTCTTGTTTATTCAGCTTACCAGAAAAAACTGGAGGAAAATGGTGCGGTCGATTTTGATGACATCATAATGAAAACCGTACTCCTGCTCAATGACAACAAAGAGATTCTGGACTACTACAGGCGAAAATTCAAATACATAGCCATAGATGAATTCCAGGATACCAACTTTGCCCAGTTCGAATTTGCAAATTGTCTTGCAGGCAAATACAGAAACATTATGGTTGTTGGCGATGATGATCAGTCAATATACAAATTCAGAGGAGCCACAATTGAAAACATCCTTCATTTTGACGACAAATACGAAGATGTTAAGATAATAAAATTGGAACAGAACTACAGATCGACACAGAATATTCTTTCCGCAGCAAATTCCGTTATCAAGCACAACTATGGAAGAAGAGGTAAAAATCTTTGGACAAGTGGCCAGGATGGCGAAAAAGTCTTTATCAGACAGGTTGACAATCAGAATGATGAGGCCAAATTTATCGTCAGCAAAATTCTTGAACTCATGCTGAAGGAGAGAAGAAGATACAGTGATTTTGCGATTCTGTACAGAACAAATGCGCAATCCAACGTTCTTGAAAGTGTATTTGTCAAGAGCGGAATGCCCTACAGAATCCTTGGTTCTCACAAGTTCTATGACAGAAAAGAAGTCAAGGACATTCTGGCTTACCTGTATGTTATTAGCAATCCTGATGACAGTTATCATCTGTTGAGAATTGTAAATGAACCAAAAAGAAAACTTGGCGACTCGACAATGTCATCAGTCACCATGATATCCGAATATGAAGAAAAAAGCGTGTTCAATGTAATGACACACGCAGATGACTATATTTCCATAGCAAAATCCAAATCAAAATTTCAGCCGTTTATCAACCTAATTAATGAGCTACGTGACGATGCGACAAAACTGAGTGTTTCCGAACTTGTAAGAAATACAATAGAAAAATCCGGATACGGATTGATGCTATCATCATCAAACGATGAAGAATCAAAAGAAAGGCTGCAGAACGTTGATGAATTGGTTTCGGCTGCCATGGAGTATGAGGATGAAAATGATGAGCCAACGCTTCAAGGCTTTTTAGAGAGTGTCTCGCTGGTATCAGATATTGACGATTATGATGCTGATGCTGATGCCGTGGTCATGATGACAATTCACAGTGCAAAAGGCCTGGAATTCCCGGTTGTATTTGTTCCGGGTATGGAGGAGGATTTATTCCCGTCATACAAGAATGCTCTTGATCCCGCAGAACTTGAAGAGGAGAGAAGACTTGCTTATGTTGCGATAACAAGAGCAAAAGAAAGACTCTTCATGTTATATGCACGGGGAAGAACTCTATATGGAAGAACAACGTTTGGAAATCCATCAAGATTCTTGGACGAAATTGAAGAAGACAACAAAACAGTCGAATATGACAAGACAAGGAATGTCATTAGAAATGAGGTATACGACACCAGGATTCAAAGACATCCGCCGAGGATATCCGGTGAACTACTGAGCAAATCTAACCCGACGAGCAAAGTCGGGATGACAAAGCCAAGTGAACTTGTTGCATTTGAAGTCGGCTCAAGAGTAAAACATGTTCTGTTCGGGCTTGGAACCATAATGTCGGTTAAAGAAATGGGAGCAGATGTTCTATACGAAATTGCATTTGATAATTTCGGGACAAAAAAACTGATGGCTACATTTGCAAAACTGCAAAAGGGCGAATGACAAACAAAAAGTGGTGCGATTTTTCGCACCACTTAAATTATGCCATTTTTTCGGAAAGCTGTTCGCCACCTAGAACATGAAAGTGAAGATGTTTTACGGACTGGCATGCGTCAGGACCGCAATTGGTTATGACACGGTATCCGTTTTTGATTCCAACACTTTTTGCTATGACCGGGATTTTCTTAAAGATGTGTGCAACACAATCTGAGTTTGCTTCGTCAACTTCATCGGCAGAACCTATGTGAGTTTTCGGAACAACAAGAAAATGGACGGCAGCCTGAGGATTTATATCCTTGAAAGCGAATATTTTGTCATCTTCGTATACTTTTGCCGACGGGATATCCCCGCTTATAATTTTACAAAATATACAATCGCTCATTTTATTTTTTTACAGATGCAGCGATTTCTCTGAGAAGAGCAATCTCTTCTTCTTTTCTTGCTTCTTCAGTTGCAATTTTAGCTTCTTCAGCTGCCTTAGCTTCTTCGGCTGCTTTAGCTTCTTCGGCTGCTTTAGCTTCTTCAACTGCTTTTGCTGCAGCAATTTCTTCTTCGTGAGCTTTATCTTTCAGTTCTCTTGTCTTTGCAGATGCAGCTGCAAAAGCTTTGAGAATTAAGAACATCGCAAGCGCAATGATAAGGAAGTCGATTATTGCCTGAATGAAAGCGCCCCAGAGGAAAGCCACTTCTTCCTGAGTGACAACACCTTCCGCAGAGATAACTGCTTCTTTAACAACGAGCTTGAAAGCTGTAAGGTCTGTTCCGCCTGTAATCAATCCGATTAGCGGGGAAATAAAGCCTTTAGTGAATGCTGTAACTATTGCTGTGAAAGCCGTTGCAACTGCAACACCGACAGCCATTTCAACTATGTTTCCACGTGAAATAAAGGCTTTGAATTCGGTCCAGATGCTGGTTTTTTTTGTTTTTTCCTTTGCCATACTCTTTTCTCCTTTTAAAGAATATATGTTTTTATTTTGTTTTTTCTTCAACTATTCCGGCGAATGCTTTGAACGCATCGTCCAATTTGGACTCATCTTTTCCGCCTGCTGTTGCACTGTCGGGTCTTCCGCCACCGCCACCGCCTACAATCTTACACACTTCTTTGACAAGGTCACCGGCCTTTGCACCCTTTCCAATTGCTTCTGCTCCGCATACACATACAAGTGTGAGTTTTCCACCGGCATTTGATGATAGAAGTGCTACAACATCTGCATGTGATGATTTGATATTGTCTGAAAGAGTTCTAAGCGTGTCTGATGGAAGTGAAGTCTTCATTGTTGCAACTCTCAAACCATTTACTGAAACTGCTTTTTCAAGCATTTCATCAGTTCCTGCTGTTGCATTTTTGACTTGGCTCTCTTCGAGATCTTTCTTTGCCTTCTTTAATTCGTTCTGCAAAGAAGCAATTTTTTCTGTCAGCTCTGCAGCACTGTTCGCTTTTAGTGTTGATTCTATCTCCTTTATGAGTTCAGAATCCTCTTTTGACTGTTCATATGCTTTGAATCCCGTTACGGAAGTTATTCTTCTTGTGCCCGCTGCAACTGAACTCTCTGATACGATTCTGAATAATCCGATGCTGCCGGTTGAACTTACATGGGTTCCTCCGCAGAGTTCGCTTGAAAAATCTCCCATTTTGACAACTCTTACGAAGTCTCCGTATTTTTCTCCGAACAAAGCTATTGCTCCGGACTTCTTTGCGGATTCAATGTCCATGATTTCGGTTGACACGTTGAGGTTTTCCAGAATCTTTTGATTAACCAGTCTTTCAACTTTATCCAATTCTTCTTTTGTCATCGGAGCGAAGTGAGTAAAGTCGAATCTGCCCTCATTTTCATCGACATACGAACCAGCCTGTCTGACATGTTCGCCAAGAACTTCTCTCAGAGCAGAGTCGAGAAGGTGAACGGAACTATGGTTTCTTGCAGTTGCATTTCTGGTGTCGCTGTTGACTTTCAAAGTTACTTCATCGCCTGTTGAGAACGAACCTTTCGTAACTTCGCAGAAGTGAATGTATACACCATCATTTTTGCGAGTGTCATAAACAACTGCAGATCCGTTGGCTGATGAAATGGTTCCTTTGTCGCCTACCTGACCACCACCTTCTCCGTAGAAAGGAGTAACATCGGTGATGATGACTGACTTGTCGGAAGAAATGTCAATTTTCTGCATTGTATCTGCATCGAGTATTGCAACAACCTTTGCTTTGCACTCAAGTGTCTCATACCCTTTGAATTCTGTCTTCGGAAGTTCAGCGAACAGAGACTTCATGTTATCTGCCCATCCGCTTATGTTTCCTCTGGCTGCTCTCGCTCTTTCTTTTTGAGCGTTGAGGCATTCTTTATATCCTTCTTCATCGATTCCAAGTCCGTTTTCGGAAGCTATTTCTCTTGTTAAGTCAATCGGGAATCCGTACGTATCAGAAAGTTTGAATACATCAGCACCAGCAAGTTTGTCTTTGCCGTTTTGCTTTGCCTCGGAAGTGAGCTGTTCGAGTACGTTCATTCCGGATTCAACTGTTGCGTCAAATCTCTCTTCTTCCATGATTGCGATTTTCTTAATATACTCAAGTTTTTCTGTGAGTTCAGGATAAGCTGTCAAATTTTCGTGTGCGACTACTTCTATGATTTCACCGAGGAAGGGTCCTTCTATTCCAAGCAGTCTTCCGTGTCTGCACGCTCTTCTGAGCAGTCTGCGGAGCACGTAGCCTCTTCCTTCATTAGACGGCATGACTCCGTCGCCTATAAGAAAGGCCGATGCCCTTGCGTGGTCTGCTATGATTCTGAGAGAAACGTCAGATTTCGGATTCTCTTTGTATTTAACCTTGGCTCTGTTGCTGATTGCTTTCAGTATGTTCTGGATCGTGTCGACTTCAAACATGTTGTCTACGCCCTGCATGACACATGCAAGTCTTTCGAGACCCATACCTGTGTCTATGTTTTTGGATTTGAGTTCTGTGTAGTGACCCTCTCCATCCGACTCAAACTGTGAGAAGACATTGTTCCAGATTTCCATGTATCTGTCACAATCGCATCCGGGCTTACACGTGGGTTTTCCACATCCGTATTTTTCACCGCGGTCAAAGTATATCTCGGAACAAGGTCCGCAGGCACCTGCTCCAAGTTCCCAGAAGTTATCATCTTTTCCGAGACGAACTATGTGGTCTTCGCGCACACCTATTTTGTCTTTCCAGATTGAGTATGCTTCATCATCCTCTTCGTAAACAGAAGGCCAGAGTTTTTCCTCCGGAATTTTCAGGACTTCAGTGAGATATTCCCATGCCCACGGAAGGGCTTCGTTCTTGAAATAGTCTCCAAAAGAGAAGTTTCCGAGCATTTCAAAGAATGTACCGTGTCTTGCCGTGTAACCGACATTTTCAATGTCATTGGTTCTGATACATTTCTGGCATGTTGTCATTCTCCTTCTCGGAGGGGTAAGTTCGCCTGTAAAGTATTTTTTCAAAGGAGCCATTCCTGCCACAATCAGCAAAAGAGTTTTATCGTTTTCCGGAATAAGGGAGTAACTTTTGTGAACCAGGTGGCCCTTTGACTCAAAAAATTTCAGATATGATTCGCGTAAATCATTCAGTGATGTCCATTCCATTCTTATTGCCTATCTTTTTTTCGGTATTTTTAAACGCATAATACTGCATTTTCCATCACAATTATATTATTCGTGCGCAAAAAAGTCAATCGAATTACGATATTTACATTTCCATCACAATTACGATATTTACATTTCCATCACAATGCGATTGTCAATCGCATAAGACTGCACGTATTTATCTAGTGCTGCAATGGTTGTTTCCGAAGAAAAACCGACAGCCGGCAACATGTGTTTTTTTGGAATTTCTTAAGTTATATAAAAAAAAACAAAAAATTTTAGTTGACAATTGACTTGACACTTGATATACTTGTAAACTGCATTACAATGACCCAATATCGCTTTTTTGCAATAAAATGTGGTGTTTCAGACTCATTTTTGCATAATCCGAATTGAGGTTGAATCTCTCCGAAAATTCGCAGAAATACAAGCGGATTCGGTTTCCTTCCAGGAGTTCTGGGCGGGGGAAATAGTGTAATCGAATGGAGTGATAAATTTTGAGAACAAAACCAGTTCAAGTTGGAAAAAAGGTAAGACAGAGTTTTGCACAAATCGATAGTGTTATCGATATGCCGAATCTTCTGGATGTTCAGCTCAAATCCTATAAATGGCTTTGCGAACAAGGCATTAGAGAGGTACTCGATGATGTATCTCCGATTGAGGATTTTCAGGGAAAACTAGTAGTCGAATTTGTTGACTATACAATTGATCCCGTGCCGAGATATCCGGTAGAAGAGTGCAAAGAGCGTGATGTCAACTACGAATCACGTCTTCTGGTTACCGTCCGTGTTTTGAACCGCGAAACAGGCGAAGTAAAACAGGAATCAATTTTCATGGGAAATCTTCCTTTGATGACAGACAATGGAACGTTCGTAATCAATGGTGCGGAACGTGTGGTTGTATCGCAGTTGGTTCGTTCACCGGGTATGTATTATGACAAGCAGGTCGACAAGACGGGCAAGGTCATCTATCTCGGAAGCGTAATACCTTACCGTGGTGCATGGCTTGAGTATGAGACAGACTCAAACGACACGATTTATGTTCACATAGACAAGAACCGTAAGTTGCCTATAACAACATTCATCAGAGCACTGGATGAAACCACATCAACTGACATCGGTATCAAGGAAAAGTTCGGAGATGATCCGAAACTTGCTGAAACACTTGAAAAAGACAGCATGAAAGCTGCAGCCGATCAGTACGGAACATCCGAATATGAAGAAGCCCTCAAAGACATATTCAGAAGACTTCGTCCGGGTGAACCCGCTACTGTTGAAAGTGCACAGACACTTCTCTCATCATTGTTCTTTGACAACAGACGTTATGACATAGGCGCAGTCGGAAGATATAAATTCGACAAGAAAGTCGCATTCGGCAGACGTATAGCCGGACATGTAGTATCACGTGATGTCATCAGCCCTGTTACAGGCGAGTTGCTGTTTGAAAGCGGCGCTTTGCTCAGCGTAGAAGATGCAAAGAAGATTGAAGATGCAGGTGTGTACGAAGTATTCATCAAGGCAAATGATGAAACAGAGTGCAAAGTATTCACGAACAAGATGATAGATCCTGAGAAGGTCTACGGAATCAGCCTCAAGGATGTAGGCATAAACGAAAAGGTTAAACTTGACTTGTTTATGCAGATTCTTGAACAAGCCAACGGCGATCCTGAAGAAGTCAAGAAGATTGCCAAAGACAGAGCCGCTGAACTTTCTCCTCACCATATCACAAAAGAGGACATCTTTACATCAATCAACTATCTCATCTGCCTGTCACATGACATTGGCTCAATAGATGACATAGACCATTTGAGCAACCGTAGAATCCGCTGCGTCGGCGAACTTGTTCAGAACCAGCTGAGAATAGGTTTCTCAAGAATGGACAAGATTATAAAAGAGCGTATGACAGCCGCTGATGCTGACAACTACTCACCTCAGTCGCTCATCAACATACGTCCAATTGCTGCTGCAATCCGTGAGTTCTTCGGATCATCACCGTTGTCGCAGTTCATGGACCAGAACAACCCACTTGCAGAGCTGACACACAAGCGTCGTCTTTCCGCATTGGGTCCAGGCGGTCTTTCAAGAGACAGAGCATCGTTTGAAGTGCGTGACGTTCACTACACTCATTACGGACGTATCTGTCCTATCGAAACTCCTGAAGGTCCTAACATAGGTCTTATCTCTTACCTTGCAACATATGCCAAGATCAACGATTATGGTTTCATCGAGGCTCCTTTCCGCAAAGTTGACAAAGAGAGAAACGTTGTAACTGATGAAGTTGTTTACATGCCTGCTGATGTCGAGGACGATTTCATTGTCGCTCAGGCAAATGAACCTCTCGATGAAGAAGGACATTTCATAAACAAAAAGGTTATAGCGAGATATAAAGACGAAATCGTCGAAGTGCCTGCTGAAAAAGCTGACTACGCAGACGTATCGCCTCAGATGCTTATTTCTGTTGCAACAGGTTCAATTCCTTTCCTTGAGAACGACGATAACGCTCGTGCGCTCATGGGATCAAACATGCAGAAACAGGCAGTTCCGCTTCTGGTGACAGAAGCTCCTATCGTTGCTACAGGTATGGAATACAAAGCCGGAATCGACTCCGGTGTCTGTGTCATCTGTAAGCGCGAAGGTGTTGTTGAGTACGTATGTGCAGATTATGTTGAAGTCAGACTTGACAACGGCGAAAAAGACACATATGAACTCATTAAGTTCAAACGTTCAAACCAGAGCACATGTATCAACCAGAAACCGGTTGTTTCAGTCGGTGAAAGAGTCAAAGTCGGCGATGTTATCGCAGACGGCCCGGCAACAAGCGATGGTGAAATCTCCCTCGGTAAGAATGCCCTTGTCGGATTCATGTCTTGGGAGGGTTACAACTACGAAGATGCTGTATTGCTCAATGAAAGACTCGTTCGTGACGATGTTTACACTTCTATCCACGTAGAAGAGTACTCTATCGAAACAAGAGATACAAAACTCGGACCGGAACAGTTCACAAGAGAAATTCCGAACAGCAGTGAAGAAACACTCAAAGACCTTGATGCAACAGGTGTTGTACGCATAGGCACTGAGGTTAAGACAGGCGATATCCTTGTCGGTAAGGTTACTCCGAAAGGAGAAACCGATCTCACAGCAGAAGAAAAACTCTTAAGAGCCATTTTCGGTGAAAAAGCCAATGAAGTCAGAGATACATCACTCAAGATGCGTCACGGCGAATACGGCACAGTTATAGACATTCACAGATATTCAAGAAAGAACGGCGATGAACTTTCTGCTGGAGTAAATGAACAAATCAAGGTATACGTTGCTCAGAAGAGAAAGATTTCAGTCGGCGATAAGATGGCCGGACGTCATGGTAACAAGGGCGTTGTATCACGCATACTCCCGCCTGAAGACATGCCGTACATGGCTGATGGTACACCACTGGATATAGTTCTTAACCCACTGGGCGTGCCTTCACGTATGAACATCGGTCAAGTTCTTGAAGTTCACCTTGGAATAGCTGCAAAGAAACTCGGTATCAAAGTTATGACACCGGTATTTGACGGTGCCAAGGAATCAGATATTACAGAAGCACTCAAAGAGGCAGGACTCAGAGAAGATGGTAAGTGCATCCTCTACGACGGACGTACAGGCGAACCTTTTGACAACCCTGTAACCGTGGGAATTATGTATTACCTCAAACTCCACCACCTCGTTGATGATAAGATCCACGCAAGAAGTACAGGACCTTACTCACTCGTTACTCAGCAGCCACTGGGCGGTAAAGCTCAGTTCGGCGGCCAGCGTTTCGGAGAAATGGAAGTTTGGGCTCTCGAAGCATATGGTGCTGCATACACATTGCAGGAAATCCTCACATTCAAGAGCGATGACGTTTCAGGAAGAGTTAAGGCTTACGAAGCAATTGTTAAGGGTCAGAACATATCCAATGCAGGTGTTCCTGAATCATTCAAAGTATTGGTCAAGGAACTCCAGTCACTTGCTCTCGATGTCAAAGTTCTTGACAAAGAAGGCAATGAAATAGTTCTTTCAGAACTCGAAGACGATATGCTGCCGACACCTAACATTGTAAGTGCATCTGACGAACCCGCATACGAAGACGAAGAGAATGGTATTTCTCCGGAGGATTTGGACGGATTCTCAACAACAGATGATCCTGATGACAATGCATCCATGATTGGTCTCGAAGAAGGCGTTATGGACGACGAAAACGTAGATGACAACTACGATGAATATGACAATTGAAGGAGGCGAATACTATGAACGAAAATATGACATTTGACTCCATCAAAATAGGATTGGCTTCTCCGGAAATGATCAAAAGCTGGTCACACGGTGAAGTAACAAAACCCGAAACAATCAACTACAGAACACAAAGACCTGAAAAAGATGGTCTGTTCTGCGAAAAGATATTTGGACCCACGAAGGACTGGGAATGTCTCTGCGGAAAATATAAGCGCATACGCTACAAAGGCAGAATATGCGAAAAGTGCGGAGTAGAAATCACATCCAAAAAAGTCCGTCGTGAAAGAATGGGTCACATTGAGCTTGCAACACCCGTTTCACACAGCTGGTACGTTCACTCAATTCCGTCAAGAATGAGTCTCATACTTGACATTACACCCAAGAAACTTGAAAAGGTCCTCTATTTTGCAAACTATATCGTTCTCGATCCGGGCACAACTCCCTATGAGAAGAAGACCATCCTCACATCAAAGGAATACGAAGATGTATTCGAAAGATATGAGCATGACATCAAAGTGGGAATGGGTGCAGAGGCTATTAAGCAGCTTCTCTCAGAGATTGACCTCGATGAACTCTCAGAAGAACTGAGAACCGAACTTGAAAATGCAACAGGTCAGAAGAAAGTTCGTATTGTTAAGAGACTTGAAGTAGTTGAATCATTCAGAAAATCCGGAAACAGACCGGAGTGGATGATTCTCGACATTCTTCCGGTAATTCCTCCGGAAATTCGTCCTATGGTTCAGCTTGACGGCGGAAGATTTGCTACATCTGACCTCAATGACCTCTACAGGAGAGTCATAAACAGAAACAACAGACTTAAGAAGATGAAAGAGCTTCATGCTCCTGAAATCGTCGTAAGAAATGAAAAGAGAATGCTTCAGGAAGCTGTTGACTCCCTTATAGACAACGGCAGAAGAGGCAGACCGGTTACTGGTGGAACAAGCAACAGACCTCTCAAATCTCTGTCAGAAATGCTCAGAGGTAAGCAGGGACGTTTCCGTCAGAACCTTCTTGGAAAACGTGTTGACTACTCTGGACGTTCCGTTATCGTCGTTGGTCCTGAACTCAAGATTTATCAGTGCGGTCTTCCTAAGGAAATGGCTCTTGAATTGTTCAAACCATTTGTTATGAAGAGACTCGTTGAAACACAAGACGCAGCAAACATCAAAGACGCAAAGAAGAAGGTTGAAAGAGCAGTTCCTGAAGTTTACGATGCCCTTGAAAATGTTATCAAGGATCACCCCGTAATGCTCAACAGAGCTCCTACACTTCACAGACTTTCAATACAGGCCTTTGAGCCGGTTCTCGTTGAAGGACGTGCAATCAAGCTTCACCCGCTTGTATGTTCACCGTTCAACGCAGACTTCGACGGCGACCAGATGTCTGTTCACGTACCGCTTTCAAACGAAGCACAGGCTGAGGCAAGATTCCTCATGCTGTCTGCCAACAACTTCCTCAAACCTGCCGATGGAAAGGCTGTCAACATGCCTTCTCAGGACATGGTTATGGGATCATACTGGCTGACAATAGACAGAGCAGGAGAACCCGGAGAGGGAGGCGTTTACCGCAACTTCGATGAGGCAATGATGGCTTACTCAAACGGCTATCTCGGACTCCATGCTCCAATTAAGGTAAGAATCGAAAAAGAAGTTGATGGCGTTAAGAAATCCGGTATTGTTGATGCAACACTCGGTAGATTGATCTTTAACCAGTCAATTCCTCAGGATCTCGGATTTGTTGACAGAACAAACCCGGAAACTGAATTTGATCTTGAAGTAAACTACACTGTTGGCAAGAAACAACTCGGAAAAATCATCAACGAAACAATCAAAAAGCATGATATCGAGACAACTGCAAACGTTCTTGACAATATTAAGGCAAATGGTTTCAAATTTGCCACCAAGGCTGCAGTTTCAATCGCTATCAGCGACGTAGTTGTTCCGAAGGAAAAAGCAGATATACTTGCAGCAGCTGAAGCACAAGTAGAAAAGATTCAGAAGCAGTACAACCGTGGTTTCCTGTCAAACGAAGAGCGTTATCACAACGTTATCGTGGTATGGGAACAGGTCGAAAAGGATATTACAAAAGCCCTTGAAGATAACCTCTCTAGATACAATCCTATCAAGATGATGGCTGATTCAGGAGCCCGTGGTAGTATCGGTCAGATTCGTCAGCTTGCAGGTTTGCGTGGATTGATGCAGACAGCTACAGGTAAGACAATCGAAATCCCGATTAAATCCAACTTCCGTGAAGGTTTGAAAGAACTCGAATACTTCACAGGAGCTCGTAGTTCACGTAAGACACTTTCAGACACAGCTCTTAAAACGGCTGACTCCGGTTACCTTACAAGACGTCTTGTTGACGTATCGCAGGATGTTATTGTCAAGGAAGAAGACTGTGGAACAAAAGAGGGAATCTGGGTATACGATCTCAAAGACGGAAACGAGATTATCGAACCGCTCGCAGAACGTCTTCCGGGAAGATTCACCATCGGTGACATCATCAATCCCAAGACGGGCGAAGTTATTGTCAAAGACAATGAACTCATTTCCAAGGACAAAGTTCAGGAAATCATTGACTGCGGCATAACAAAAGTTCATCTGCGTTCTATCCTCAAATGTAAATCCAAATGCGGAGTATGTGCTCATTGCTACGGCTCAGATTTGTCTTCGACAAACGGCACAATGATAGCTGTAGGCGAAGCAGTCGGTGTTATAGCTGCTCAGTCAATCGGTGAACCCGGTACACAGCTTACAATGCGTACGTTCCACTCCGGTGGTGTTGCTACAGAATCAGATATCACTCAGGGTCTTCCGAGAGTTGAAGAACTGTTCGAAGCTCGTAAACCAAAGAGATCCGCTACACTTTCAGAGATTTCCGGTACAGTTAAGACTGCAGAAGTCAAGCGCGTAAGAAACATTATCGTAACTGATGACGAAACAAAGGAAGAAGTAACTTATTCCGTGCCGCTTGCAACCAAGGTTCTTATCAAGGATGGAGATCATGTCAATGTCGGAGAAGCACTTACAGAAGGCAGCTACAATCTTCTCGATGTGCTCAGAATCAGCGGAATTGATGCACTTTATGACTACATTCTCCGCGAAGTTCACAAGGTTTACCACCTCCAGGACATTCGTAACAGCGATAAACATATCGAAGTTATCATGCATCAAATGACGAGAAAGATCAAAGTTGAAACTCCGGGAGATACATCTCTTCTCGAAGGAACTGTCATTGATGTTACTCAGTTTGATACTGAAAACGATGCAATCCAGGCAAGAATTGACGCTGGTGAAACAACACTTAGAAAAGCAGAAGGATCACCGATACTTCTCGGTATCACGAAAGCTTCACTGCAGACAGATTCATTCCTGTCAGCTGCATCATTCCAGGAAACCACAAAGATGCTCACTGATGCCGCAATTAAGGGCAAAGTTGACCATCTGATTGGTCTGAAAGAGAACGTTATTATTGGTAAACTCATACCTGCAGGAACAGGTCTTGATTCCTACAGAGGCGTAACAGTTGAACCGAAAAACGCACCTCATACAGATACTCTGTAAACAGTCTAAAATTACATTCGCCAGCCGGACAACGGCTGGCGATTTCTGCATCAATGCGTTTTGGTACTATTTGCACAAACAAAAGTGCTTTTAGTCAGCGAGATTCATATATAATATTAATAATATTTTAGTTGACAATTGCAACAAATAATGATAATATACTATGGCGTGTTATTGTGTCAATGGGATATCTATGCCCATATGAAACAACAGCAAGATATCTTGAACTGCAGAACAACCGACAATGCAGATATGAGATAGAGATTATTTATCTTCAGCGAAAGGAGGAAAAATATGCCAACCTTTAACCAGCTAGTTCACAATGGACGTGCAAAACGTACATATAAGTCAAAAGCTCAGGCTCTTACAAAGGGATTCAACTCAATCAAGAATTCTCAGACTGATTTGAACTCTCCTCAGAAGAGAGGTGTTTGTACAAAGGTTACAACAATGACACCTAAGAAACCTAACTCAGCTCTTCGTAAAATTGCCAGAGTTAGACTTACAAACGGTCTCGAAGCTACATGCTACATTCCGGGTATCGGACATAACCTTCAGGAACACTCTGTTGTTCTTGTAAGAGGCGGAAGAGTTAGAGACTTGCCTGGTGTTCGTTATCACATTATTCGTGGTACACTCGATACACAGGGCGTTGCTGATCGTAAGCAGGGTCGTTCACTTTACGGTGCTAAACGCGGTAAGAAGAAGACAAGCTGACGAGAAAGGTATTACAGTAAAAACACTGATCGCATAGCTTTCGATTTTGATAAATAATCGGTTATATAACGATTTGACCATGATCGAAGCACAGCGGGAGGAAACTTTCGAGTACCTATGATATCAACATTTAATTGTGAAGGAGGGAATTTCAGTGCCTAGAAGAGGTCAAATTTCTAAAAGAGACGTTTTGCCGGATCCAATGTACAATTCAAAGTTAGTTACAAAGTTAATTAACAACGTTATGGAAGATGGCAAAAAGGGCGTTGCTCAGAAGATAGTTTACGATGCATTCGCAATCGTAGAGAGCAAAGCTGCCAAGAATCCCATAGAAGCATTCAATGATGCCATGAACAATGTCATGCCTACACTTGAGTGTAAAGCACGCAGAGTTGGCGGTTCAACTTTCCAAGTGCCTATGGAGGTTCGTCCGGAGAGAAGACAAACTCTCGGACTCAGATGGATCGTCTTATTCGCCAGATCACGCGGTGAGCGTACAATGGCTGAACGCCTGGCTGCAGAAATCATGGACGCTATCGGTAACACCGGTGGTGCAGTCAAGAAGAAAGACGATATGCACAGAATGGCTGAAGCTAACAAAGCTTTCGCACATTACAGATATTGATGATACTGCGGCGTGTGATGCCGCTTGATAGTATCTCACATCAAGGAGAAAATATATTTTATGCCAAGAGAATACCCACTTGAGAGAACAAGAAATATCGGTATAATGGCACATATTGATGCTGGAAAGACTACAACATCAGAAAGAATCCTGTTTTACACGGGAAGAACATACAAGCTTGGCGAAGTTCATGACGGAAGCGCAACGATGGACTGGATGGAAGAGGAGCAGGAGAGAGGTATTACAATTACTTCAGCCGCTACCACTTGTTTCTGGAAAGATCACCGCATTAACCTGATTGATACTCCCGGACACGTTGACTTCACAGTCGAGGTACAGCGTTCACTCAGAGTTTTGGACGGAGCAGTTGCAGTGTTCTGTGCAAAAGGCGGTGTTGAACCTCAGTCCGAAACAGTATGGCGCCAGGCAAGTCAGTTCAATGTACCGAGAATGGCTTATGTAAATAAGATGGACATTAACGGTGCAGATTTCTTCAGAGTCATCAGCATGATGAAAGAAAGACTTAAAGCAAATCCAGTACCGATTCAGTTGCCTATCGGAAAAGAGAATACATTCCGCGGGCTGATTGATTTGGTTAAGATGGAAGCGGTCTTCTATAGGGACGATTTGGGAAAGGTAATCGATATAGAACCAATCCCCGAAGACATGGTTGAATTGGCAACCACATACAGAAACCAGCTGGTTGAGTCAGTTGCCGAATCCGACGAAGAATTGTTTGAAAAATATTGTGCCGGTGAAGAGATTTCCATAGATGATCTTAAGAGAGCTATCCGTTCTGAAACGATAGCCAACAAGATTGTTCCTGTTGTTTGCGGTTCGTCATATAAGAACAAAGGCGTTCAGCGGTTGCTTGATGCAGTTGTTGATTATATGCCCTCACCCCTTGATTTGCCGAATGTAAAGGGAATCAACCCCAATACAGGTAAAGAAGAAGAGCGTGAAACATCAGATGATGCACCGTTCTCAGCACTTGCTTTTAAGATAATGACAGACCCGTATGTCGGAAAACTCTGTTTCTTCCGCGTATATTCGGGCAAAATAAATGCGGGTGATTCCGCACTTAATGCAGAGAAGGATACAAAAGAGAGATTCGGAAGAATCCTTCAGATGCATGCAAATGACCGTAAGGATATAGATGTGTGTTATTCCGGAGACATTGCCGCCGTTGTTGCAACAAAATGCACAACAACAGGTGACACACTCTGTGATGAAAAACATCCGATTCAGCTTGAACAGATGGTTTTCCCGGAACCTGTAATCAGGGTTGCGATAGAACCTAAGACAAAAGCCGGTCAGGAAAAAATGGATATTGCTTTGGCAAAACTTGCCGAAGAAGATCCGACGTTCAAAGCCTACACTGATGAAGAGACAGGACAGACGATTATAGCAGGAATGGGCGAGCTCCATCTCGAAATTATCGTTGACAGACTTCTTCGTGAGTTTAGAGTAGAAGCAAATGTCGGCAAGCCTCAGGTTTCATTTAAAGAAACGATCAGAACTGCTGTATCTGAAGACTACAAATATGCTCGTCAGTCAGGCGGTAAAGGACAGTATGGCCACGTCAAAATTACAATTGAACCCAATGAAAGCGGCAAAGGATATGAGTTTATCAACAAGGTTGTCGGTGGTGAAATTCCAAAGGAATACATCCCAGCAGTCGATGCCGGTATTCAGGGTGCAATGCAGGCGGGCGTTCTTGCCGGTTACAATGTTGTAGACGTCAAGGTTACGCTCACAGGTGGTTCCTTCCACCCGGTTGACTCATCAGAAATGGCATTCAAGATTGCAGGTTCAATTGCATTCAAGAATGCGATGAGAAAAGCTAATCCTGTATTAACCGAACCCATAATGAAGGTTACAATCATAACACCTGATGACTATCTCGGAACAGTCTTGGGTGATGTAAGCTCCAGAAGAGGACAGGTTTTGTCACAGGAACCAAATGCCGGTGCTCAGCAGATTGTTGCAAACATTCCGCTTTTGAACATGTTTGGCTACGCAACAGATCTCCGTTCCAAAACACAGGGGCGCGGTCAGTACGTAATGGAACCAGCTCACTTTGCTGAAGTTCCCACAAACATTGCAAAAGAGATTATTGACAAGAATCTCGGCAGCAGAGGCTGATTATTGAAAAATAAAAAAATAAAATACATCGCGGAAAATCCGCAAAAATCTAAGGAGGATTTTTAAAATGGCAAAGGCTCATTTCGAAAGAACCAAACCACATGTAAACATTGGTACAATCGGACACGTTGACCACGGTAAAACAACTCTTACAGCTGCAATTACAAAGGTACTCTCTCTCCAGAATGGTAAGAACGAGTTCCTTCACTATGATCAGATCGATAATGCTCCTGAAGAGAAGGCAAGAGGTATTACAATCAATACCAGACACGTTGAGTATGAGACAGCAAATCGTCACTATGCACACGTTGACTGCCCCGGACATGCCGACTACATCAAGAACATGATTACCGGTGCTGCTCAGATGGACGGCGCAATCCTTGTTGTTGCTGCTTCTGACGGTCCGCTTCAGCAGACACGTGAACACGTATTGCTCGCTCGTCAGGTTGGCGTTCCTGCAATCGTTGTTTACCTCAACAAAACAGACCTCGTAGACGATGACGAACTTCTCGAACTCGTTGAGATGGACATTCGTGACCTCCTCAATGAATATGAATTCCCGGGCGATGATACTCCTATCATCCGTGGCTCAGCTAGAGACGCTCTCGAATCTACAAGCACAGATATCAACGCTCCTGAATACAAGAGCATTCTTGAACTCATGGAAACAGTTGATAGCTACATCCCAACACCTGAAAGAAAGTCTGACCTTCCTTTCCTTATGCCGGTTGAAGACGTATTCTCAATCTCAGGCCGTGGCACAGTTGCTACTGGTAGAGTTGAAAGAGGTACAGTTAAGATTGGTGACGAAATCGAAATCGTTGGTATTAAAGAAGAAAAACAGAAATCTGTTGTTACAGGCGTAGAAATGTTCAAGAAGACTCTTGACCAGGCTATGGCTGGTGATAACGTTGGTCTTCTCCTCCGTGGTATCGATAAGAAAGAAATCGAAAGAGGACAGGTTATCAGCAAACCGGGTACAATCCATCCGCATACAAAATTCATCGGACAGGTATACGTACTTACTGAAAAAGAAGGCGGACGTAAGAAACCGTTCTTCCCGGGCTATCGTCCTCAGTTCTACTTCAGAACAACAGACGTTACCGGTACAATCAGTCTTCCTGATGGCGTTGAAATGTGCCGTCCTGGCGATAACGTAAACATGACAGTTGAACTCATTACACCTATCGCTATTGAAAAGGGACTCCGTTTCGCTATCCGTGAAGGCGGCAAGACAGTTGGTTCTGGCGTTGTCGGCGACATTCTTGAATAATTAACAGTTATTCTAAACGAAACAATCGGGGCGGATTAATTTTCCGCCCCGAATACCATTAATCTTTGGGGAAAAGGTGTAATTCCATACCGGCAGTGAATCACTTAAGTGAAAGTCTGAGAGCATCATTGATGTTGATTGGGTGAAAATCCCAGACCGACGGTATAGTCCGGATGAAAAAAGATCGTTGTGGTCATATCTTGGCAAATGCCGAGACTAATTTCCCCCTTTTGTAAAGAAAGGGTTTTTTTATGTCTGAAAATAGTAATTCAAAAAGAATAAAGACACTCGTTGTTCTGGCAATGTTTGCTGCTTTGGCTTTTGTTGTAGAGATAGTGTTTCACATAAATGTGGCAGGGTTTCTGACTTTCGATGCCAAAGATGCCGTTATAACAATAGGTTCGTTGTTTTATGGACCGATATCGGGTATAATAGTATCGCTTGTGATCGCTTTCATAGAAATGATTACAATAAGCACAACGGGTTTCTGGGGCTTTATAATGAACTTTGTATCTACTGCTACATATGCAGGGGTTGCAAGTTTGATTTATAAGAAAAAAAGAACGCTGAACGGAGCGTTTATAGGACTAGCGGTTGGTTCGGTATCAATGGTCATTGTGATGCTGGTGATGAACCTGCTTATTACTCCGATATATACCGGAATGAGTGTTCAGGCAGTTGCTGAGATGATTTTGCCTCTGCTGTTGCCCTTTAATCTTGCAAAAGCAGTTCTCAATGCTGCATTTGTATTGTTGCTGTACAAGCCCGTTTTCATAGGCTTGAAGGCAGCTCATCTTGCCGAGGGTGAGATGAATTTCCGTTTTGACAAGAAAACTGTTATAGTCATTGTTTCCGGAGTTCTGCTTATGGCTGCTGCTCTCGTTGTTTTCTTTGTCGTATTAGGTGCGAAAATTAGTTGATTAAGGATTATATATGATAGAAGCTATTGAAAATTTCTTCCTCGAGACAGTTGGAAGAGAATGGTGTGTGTTCTTCTGCTCAATGATACCTATTATTGAGCTGAGGGGAGCCATCCCGCTTGGAGCCGCTATGGGACTTCACCCATTGTTGTGTTTTGGCATCAGTATTGTTGGCAATATGCTGCCTGTTCCGTTTATCCTGCTGTTTATTAATGCAATTATTCAAGCTATGAAAAAAACAAAACATCTTGCCAGATTTGCAAACTGGCTTGAGGCAAAAGCGGAAAAAAACAAAAAGAAAATATTGAGTTTTGGCTTTTTCGGGCTTGTTTTATTTGTCGGAATACCAATACCCGGAACGGGTGCCTGGACAGGTTCGCTTGCCGGCTCGGTTCTGAGATTGCCATTCTGGAGAGCACTGCTTGCAACATTCCTCGGTGTTTTGATGGCAGGAACAATAATGACTATAATATCTATACCAATATATGAGATTGCAATTCACGTAGCATAAAAAGAAGACCATATAGATTTGCACAGAATCTGTATGGTCTTATTAATTTATTTTCCGATAACAACACCAAGTATTTCTTCTTGTCTTATTGATCCGAATGATCGTGAGTCAACGCTGGTTTCTCTGTTGTCGCCGATTACGAAATACTCATTTGGTCCGAGAACAAAGGTATCACCAAGAGAGCCCGGTTCGGTATATGAAGTGGTCACATCATCAAGTTTTTCTCCATTGATGTATATGGCGCCATTTTTAATTCGGATAACATCCATAGGAAGCCCTATTATTCTTTTTACTATTGTATTGCCCGACTCACTGTCTTTTATGGCAACAATATTCATTCTGTCAATAGATGCCTCTTTTGCATATACAAAGACATCACCGTTTTTCAGAGTGGGATTCATCGAATCTCCGTTTACTATCCCTATTGCATAACTGATTGCAAAGAGAACATAAAGTGCAAAAATGAACGCAAGCAGAGAAAGCACAATTAAGAATTTGGTATAAACCGGACTTTCTTTTTTCACCCGATGTCCTCCTTTTTTCGAAATACAAGAGAATAGTAAAACAAATTAAGCAAAAAGTCAATTATTTAACGCGTATGCACGTAATATATGGTATAATTAATACATCGACAATTGAGAAGATAGGAGGTCGTTTTCAATGGATCAGGAAATACAAAACAATTATGAAGTTACCATTAACGGCACTATCGAAAGAATTGTTTATCAGAATGATGATAATGGATATACTGTCTGCAAGGTTGTAACTGAAGACCTAAACGATCTGACAGCTGTCGGTATAATGCCATACCTCTGTGCAGGTGAAATGGTCACTCTGTACGGAAAGATGGTGGTAAACACAAAATATGGTGAACAACTAAGTGTTGAGTCATATGAAAAGACACTTCCTTCAACGGAAAATGCCATTCTCACATATCTGTCATCGGGCAGTATAAAAGGAATAGGAAATTTATTGGCATCCAGAATAGTAAATAAATATGGTCTGGATACATTTGATGTTATAGAAAACAACCCTCTTTGGTTATGTGAAATAAAAGGCATGACAAAAAAGAAAGCATTGGATATAAGCCAGCAGTTCAAAAACCAGAACGGAATCAGAAATGTTGTATCTTTTTGCAGAGACTTTTTCTCACCGAATGTTTCAATGCAGATATATTCAAAATGGGGAACCGACTCGCTTGACATGATAAAGCAGAATCCGTATATTCTGTGTGAAGAGATTGGCAGAATACCATTTGAAAAAGCCGAAGAGATAGCAAGGTCTGTCGGAATTAAAAAGAAAGATCCTAACAGAATATGTGCAGGCGTGATGTATGTTCTGTCATATAACAGAGAACAAAATGGTCATGTGTATATTCCTTATTCCAAACTCATAGCTGCATCTGCAGCGCTTCTTGAATGCGAAGAAGAGTTGATTGCGACAAACCTGGAATCATTGAGCCAGAATGGAAAAATAGTAATAACAGAAGTTAATGACGAAAAAGCAGTCTATGAGAAAAATATGTACGACGATGAAAAGTATGTCGTTGAAAAGCTCGATCTCATAAGTAAATATGGCATCAAAGTTGCTGACAAGGATTGTGAACCACTCATAAAAATGGTTCAGGCATCCAATGCCATAAAGTATTCACCTGAGCAGGACAGGGCAATAACTGAAGCACTTGAAAATGGTGTCTTCATTCTTACAGGTGGTCCCGGCACAGGTAAAACCACCATAACAAAAGCGATGATTTCCATTCTCGAATCATTCGGTGCAACTGTTGCACTCTGTGCACCAACAGGACGCGCAGCAAAGAGAATGGAAGAAGCAACGGGATTTGAAACAAAAACAATTCACAGGCTTTTGGAAGCTCAGCGAGATGATTTGAGAGGAGAAACGGTATTCCTAAGGAATAGCGATAATCCAATCGAGGAAGATGTAGTAATTGTCGACGAATCATCAATGATCGACCTTCCTCTGCTGGCGGCACTTCTGAGAGCCGTGAAAAAGACTGTAAAGATAATATTCATTGGCGATGCAAATCAGCTTCCTCCGGTCGGACCGGGTTATGTTTTTAAAGACATTGTCAAATCCGACAGATATAACACAATCGAATTGACCAATATTTTCAGACAGTCTAGAGAAAGTATGATAGTTGTCAATGCACACTCCATAAACAAAGGCGAGCACCTTGATATCAAGCCTGTGCATGGAAATGATTTCTTTATTGTGAACCGAATGGATGACGAATCAACAATGTCAGCTATTGTTTCGCTCTGCGAAAAAGGTCTTAAAGAAAAATACAACAAAACGGTTTATGACGGAATTCAGGTTATATCCCCGTCAAGAAAAGGGGCTTGCGGGACAGAAGCGCTGTGTGCAAGACTTCAGGACAGGCTGAATCCACCTTCTCAGGAAAAAAGAGAAAAACGCATTTTGAACACCGTATTTAGGGTTGGCGACAAAGTCATGCAAAACAAAAACAATTATTCTCTCGAATGGAAAAAAGAGGGAGAAGCAGATGGCGAGGGAGTATTCAACGGAGACATAGGAATAATAACCGCAATCTCTCTCAAAGATGAACAGGTGATAGTTGATTACGATGGAAGAGTTGCAAAATATGACTTTTCAATGCTTGACGAAATTGAACTTGCTTATGCAATAACTGTTCACAAGAGCCAGGGAAGTGAGTATCCTATAATAGTCATTCCACTGTACAAGACATCCCCAAAACTCTTGACGAGAAATCTTCTGTATACTGCTGTAACAAGAGCAAAGAACATTGTTGTCCTTGTTGGAAATCCGGAAATCATTAATGCAATGATTGACAACAACAAACAAACAAAGAGGTACACTGGACTTCAGTACTTACTTGAACATTATGACTAGCACAAAATGGGCCATGGCATTCGCCATGGCCCGATCTGTAGTTTCAGACTTGATATTAATAGTTATCGTCAATCTTTGCAATCTTTGATCTATAGTCAGAAATTGATGACTCACAGTTTGTTGTATATCTTGTTGCGGCCTGTGTGAAGTCGCCGATTCGTTTGTTTTTAACGACATTCAGAATAAAGCCATCAAATGCAACAACCATTGAACCAATATATCCAGGGTCATAGCAGATGGAATTTGTAATTAAATCAACCATCTCTCCTGATTCCTCATCGCTTGCATATGTATACTTATATGTGTTGAGGAATGCCGGATATACGAGTTTGTATGAATGATAAGCAAACAAAGTCAGGAACTGTGATATTACTTCCAGGTTAGCATATGAAGTTGGTATGCTAAGGAATGTTGAGTGGTTATCCGGAAGGTGATAATAGCGCTGCTGATCAGCTGAAGGCATAGGCATCGGAAGAATACCGACTCTGAGATCTTCTGCTGTTTCATATACCTCGAGCTGTCCCATTACGTTTGAAACAAACAATGTTGTTCCATTCATCATGGCTTTATCACAGCTTGAGTAACCAAGTTCAAGGTATCCATCAGCATAAAGAACTTTGGCTGCTTGTTCAAGAGTATCAACACCCTTTGCGTCATTGAGGGCACTTACATAGTAGCCATCGTAAGTATCTTCACTCTTTACAACATATCTTCTGCCGCCTGCAAAATACAGATATCTCGGATTGTGTCCGGTTGAAACATATCCAAGAATGTCGGCATCCGAACCATCAGTAAATGAATATGTTGAGTCACCATTTGCATCATATTTGATTTTGTCAATGAATTCAACCATTGCATCATATGTCCACTTGTAATCGCGAACCATCTGATAAATGTCTATGTCTGCAAATTTTGTGTCATATACATCTTTGTTGTAATATGTGATCCAAACCGCTCTTTTTGCGCAGATGGAAAATGCACCGCACATAGCAAACAGTTTGCCATCACATGACAAATCATTAAAGAAGTTTTGATCCCACCAAGGTTGAGAAAAATCAACATCGAATTTCAGAACATTGTAGTACTTATCACTAGCTATTGAAAGAGCAGCGTAAGCAGCTGTGGTTCCTATGTATTTCTGTGATCCTGAGGCAATGTTTGCTGAATACTCAGAACCGCCTGAGGCATCAACCATTATTTCACAGTTGTAAAGTTTTTTCATTACCTGGTTTCTCTCATAGACAGCGTCATCAAGAGCGTTTCCGGTAACGTCTTCTACCCAGAAGTTTTTGTCATCGTGCCATCCTTCGGCCGGGTCAGCTACCGTTGCGTTGATTAAGAAAGTAAGACCACCGAAGTCAACATCTTCATATCCGCTGAGTTTTTCACGACCGTTTGGTTCTGCCGTTGTTTCAGTGACATCATCTGTTGTTACTTCACCTTTGGCAGTTGTCTCGGACGTATCTTTTGCTGTTGTTTCTGTTTTTTCTTTTGTGGTTGTTTCAGTTTTATCTGAATTGCATGATGCAACAAAAATCAAAACAGAGAACAGCATTGCTGCGGACAGTAAAATTGTCAGCAATTTTTTCATCATAAATTTTTGCTCCTTGAATTGTATAATGATGTGCCATCACATCTATTAGTATATGATATTTTATCATCTTATATAATTAAAATCAACACCGGGAACAAAAAAGGCCATGTGAAAATAGTCTCGCATGGCCAACTTTTCAATTATTAATAGTTATCGTCGATTTTTGCTATTTTTTCTCTGTATTCAGCAATTTTTTGCTCAAGAGATGCAGAATACCTTGTGGCAGCATTAGTGAAACTGCTTAGTTTTCCACCGGTAACCATTGTTGGAATATATCCATCAAATGATGTTGCCAGAGCTCCAAGATAACCTGGGTCATAACTGACACTTCTCAAAATTAGGTCTACCATTTCGCCTGATTCTTCATCGCTTGCGTATGTGTACTTGTACGTATTTAAGAAGGCTGGATAAACAATCTTGTATGAGTGGTAAGCAAACAAAGTCAAAAACTGTGCTATAACCTCCATGTTCTCATATGCGACTGGTACACTGAGGAAGGTGCTGTGGTTGTCAGGCAGATGATAATAGCGATGCTGGTCAGCAGTAGGCATAGGCATCGGAAGAATACCGATTCTTAGATTTTCAGCCGCTTCGTATGTTTCAAGTTGTCCTAATACGTTTGAAACGAACAGTGTTGTTCCGTTGATTGCGCCTTTGTCACAAGAAGAGTATCCTGTTTCCAGATAGCCCGGAGTCTTGACCAGTTTGGCTGCGGCTGCAAGAGTATCCATGGCTTTTGGATCGTTTATTGTGCTGATAAAATATCCATCATATGTGTTTTCATTTTTTGAGGCAAATTGATGTCCACCGGCATAATACAAATATCTTGGGTTGTGAGCAGTTGACATATATCCAAGAATATCAGCATCAGAACCTTCAGAGAATGTGTATGCAGAGTCTCCGTTTGCGTCAAATTTGATTTTGTCTATGAAATCGATTACTGCGTCAAATGTCCACTCATAGTCACGAACCATTTGGTATATGTCGATGTTTGAAAACTTGGTTTCATAAACATCTTTGTTGTAGTATGTAATCCAAACGGCTTTCTTCGGAACAAGGTTAAATGCTCCGCACATTGCGAATAATTTGCCATCGCATGTCAAATCTTCAAAAAAGTTCTGATCCCACCACGGCTGGGAGTAATCAATGTCCAATTTCATTACATTGTAGTATGAGTCGCTTGCTATTGACAGAACAGAATATGCCGATGTTGTGGCGATATATTCCTGACTGCCGGAAGCAATGCTTGCTTTATATGCCGAACCGCCTGAAGCATCAACAGCTATTTCACAATTATATAGCTTTTTCATCACTTCGTTTCTCTCAAAAACAGCATCGTCAACTGCATTTCCGGTTACGTCTTCAACCCAAATCGTGTAATCATCACGCCATGGCTTAAAAATATCGGTTGCGGTGGCATTGATTTTAAACACCAATCCTCCGAAGTCAACGTCTTCGTATCCGTCCATTTTTTCGCGGCCATTGGGTTCAGCTGTTGTCTCGGTAACACTTTCCGATGTTGTTGGTTCATCCGTGACTACAGTTGTTTCTTTGGTCTCAGTGTCATTTGTAACAATTGTTGTTTCATTTGATGTTGATGATGTTGTCTCTTGTTTTTCGCTGTTGCAAGATGCCACAAACAGCACTAAAGACAAAATCATTACAACTGAAAGCAGAGCAGTTAATAGTTTTTTTGCCATACTGAATCTCCCATTGAAGATAACGAATTTGTATTTGTTTTTCAACACTGAATATTTTACCATCTTTTTTGATAATACGCAAACACAAAATGCCGTACGGACTATTGCCCGTACGGCATGAAAGTTGAATAATCAAGTATTAATAGTTGTCGTCAACGGCAGCAATCTTTTCCTTGTACTCATCCAATTTTGCTGTGTCAGTATTTGCATATCTAGCAGCAGCTTTTGTATAACCGTTATTCTTTCCGGTAATCATTGTGCTGACATAGCCGTCCATCTGTGTTGAGAAGTTGCCGAGATAACCCGGATCAAATACACGGCTGTCAACGATAATGTCAACCATTTCGCCTGATTCTTCATCACTTGCGTATGTGTACTTATATGTGTTGATATAAGCTGTACGTACAATCTTTGATGAATGGTAAGCGAAGAGTGTAAAGAAGTCAGCTATAACTTCCATATCTGCAAAAGCAGTAGGAATGCACATAAATGCAGCACGGTTGTTAACGTAGCAGTGATATTCATCCTGTCCTTCTTCATACAGTGGCTGCGGGAGAACGCCTACTCTGAGATCATCAGCTCCTGCCATTCTTCTGAGAACGTCAAGAACTTCGCCTGCGAACAAAGCTGTTCCGTTCTGGATAGCTGTCTGAATAGCTGTATAACCGCCAGCAATATATCCTTCCATGTTACACAGTGTAATGAGTTTGTCCATTACATCAGAACCTCTGTCCTGATTGCTGAGAGCTGAAATGAATGATCCGTCAGTTGTCTGTTCTGTCTTTGTGACATATCTAAGACCAGCAGCAAAGTACAAACCTCTGTAGTTGTGTCCTGTTGTCATCAAACCGATTGTATCGGCATCTGCACCTTCAGAGAATGTGTATGCAGAGTCACCGTTTGCATCGTTCTTGATTTTGTCAATCATGTCAGCCATGACATCCATAGTCCATTTCTTTTCTCTAACGAGCTGATAAATGTCTATGTCTGAGAATTTGGATTCATAAACGTCCTTGTTGTAGAACATAATCCATGTTGCGCTCATTGCGTGAAGTGAGAAGTCACCTATAATTCCGAAGAGCTTTCCATCACAGCTTGTATCCATGATGAAGTTTTGATCCCACCATGACTGTGTTAGGTCAATACCGAGCTTCAGAATGTTGTAGTATGTGTTACTAGCCCAACCATAGAGACCGTATTCTGCGGAGCCAGCGATATATTTGTCATTGCCAGCTGCTTTTGCGGCATTGAATCCATTGTCCCATCCGCCGTCATCAACTTCAATTGTACAATTGTAGAGCTTATGCATGATATCGTTTCTTTCGTAAACTGCATCATTGACTGCATCATTTGTTATGCCTTCAACCCAGAAGTCTGCAGCGTCTGCCCAGTCAGCATCGTCATCATGACATGCAGCAATCAAGAAAGTTCTACCACCAAAGTCGACATCTTCATAGCCGGGAAGAGGCTCTTTGCCTGTGAGTTCTGTTGTTTCAGTAACCACATCAGTCTCTGTTTCGGTTGTTACTTCGGTTTCGTCAGCACTTGTAGTTACAAGGCCTGTAGCTCTTGTTGTCGTATCAACAGCTTCTTTTTCAGTTGTGACATTTGATTCATTTCCATTACAAGAAACTGCAAAAGCAAGTACAGAGCCTAACATTACAACTGCTAACAAAATAGTAGCAATTCTTTTCATTGTGTTTTTTTCTCCTTTGTATATTTCAGTGAACGACACCTTTTGGTGTTTCCTGCATTAGTACTGTTGCAGGCAATCCCCGTCGTTCTCGCGGTTCGCGTATTGCCTGTCCGACACATCTCGCATGACGAACGGACTGACGCGTTAAAATAGATTGGTACCAAACTATTTTATAGGATTATGGTAGCATATTATTAAATAAAAATCAATAGAGAAAGGACCAAGAATTGTTCCAAGAAAGGCAAAAAACCACGGGCAATTACGTGAAAAAGCCCGTGTGATTTATTGTGTTTCTATTAAGGTTGGTCCATCATTGCCGTCAACTTGACACTATCGAAGTATTCGTTGATTATTCGGTCTGCTTCCTGCCATATTTTTATGCTGTTGCAGTTGTCATATTTTTCGCATTGACCACTTTCTGTCAGACATGAAACCGGTGATAGCGATCCTTCGGTCAGCCTCAGAATAGTTCCTACTGAATACTCATCCGGGGATTTGGTGAGTTTATACCCGCCGCCTTTGCCACGCTGACCTTCCAGAAGATTATCTGCGACAAGTGAACGTATGATATTTTCAAGGTATTTTTCAGATATCTCCTGTCTGTTGGCGATATCTTGCAGGGAAATGTACCCTTGTCCAAAGTGTTCTGCAAGATCCACCATTACCTTAATTGCGTATCTTCCTTTTGTCGATATAAGCATGTTTTGCTCCTCGTTTACTATATTTCAAGTACATGGTATCACAACAAAAGTGCCATTTCAACAGCAATGATACTTCTTAATGTATTTTTGTGTTGCAAATAAAAATGCGTTGTGTTATAATCACAACCACTGGCCCATTAGTCAAGCGGCTAAGACGTCGCCCTCTCACGGCGAAGGCATGGGTTCGATTCCCGTATGGGTCACCAAATTAAAAGCATAGGTTTGATACTCGTTATCAAGCCTTTTTTATTTTATTACTTGAAAAGTAAGAAAAGTAAGATTATAATATAAATGTAAGAAAAGAAGGAGGCAAATCACAATGAAAGATATAAAAGAAGATAGGTTTATAGTAAGTGTCAAAGTTGGGCCAAAGTATCAAATAACGATACCTGCTGCAGCAAGAAAAATGTTCAACATCAAAGAAGGAGATACTTTAATGGTGATGGGCGATAAAGAAAAAGGAATTGCATTAATCAAAGATGATGTGTTCTACCAGTTGATGGGAGGCATGATAAAAAATGACAACAGCAATAAAGATTAATAGTCTTACGAAAAAGTATAAAGATGTAATTGCAGTTGATGGATTAAACTTAGAAATATATGAAGGAGAATTGTTTTCTTTACTTGGAGTAAATGGTGCAGGAAAAACAACAACAATAAAAATGCTTGCTACACTTGTGAAACCAACAAGTGGAGATGCTGATATTTTCGATTATTCGATATTGAAAGATGAAGAAAAAATTAAAGAAATTATCGATATTTCCATGCAAGAGACTGCCATTGCAAGAAAATTGACAGTTGAAGAAAATATTGAATTCTATGGTAAATTATCCGGGCAAGATAAATTAGAACTAAATGAAACAAAAAAAGTCATTTATGAAGCGTTTGGATTTGAAAAAATTGCCAAAAAGCAAGCTTCAAAATTATCCGGTGGCTGGCAAAGAAAATTATCAATTGCTCTAGCTTTGATTTCCAAACCAAAAATATTGTTTTTGGATGAACCAACATTGGGGCTTGATGTAATAGCTAGAAGAGAATTATGGAAAACCATAAATGA